>NZ_VWWM01000020.1:0-133985 GCF_011752945.1 Paraburkholderia sp. Cy-641 | reverse complement strand
GGTGGCGTTCGGCGCGGCCGGCGAGCCGGGGATGCCGGCTGCGCCGGCCGGTTCGGCTGCGGCGCCGGCGCTGACCCGCGGCGTGTTGGGTGTGCGTCCGAAAGTCGAGTTGCTGTGGGATTCGCCCGCGGCCGCCGGTCACAACCGGCAGACCGTCTTTCGCGCCGCGCTCGCGACCGAAGGCGATCGCGTCGCGGCGCGTGCGCTCGACACGACGCTGCGGCAAGTCTGAGGTTGCACGTTTTGCGCTATCGACCACATCGCGTGGCCGATGCGCGCATCCCGAAGCGAAGCTTCGCGGATAATGCAGTCATGACGCCCGGCCGGCACGCGGGCGAGTGGGACACACATCGATCGTATCGCGTCTTTCGCAGGAGTCGCCATGCTGGTTCGCTGGTTGCTTGCCGCTCTTCATCTGCTTGCTTATGGTTTTGCGCTCGCGTCGATTCTGAGACGCACCTGGGCCTTGCGCCGGGCGTCGGTGCCCGCCGCGTTGCGCTCCGTATTTCGCGCGGACACTCGCTGGGGCATTTCCGCGCTGGTGCTGATCGTCACGGGCCTGATGCGCGCGTTCGGCGGTTATGAGAAGGGCGCCGACTACTATCTCCACGAGCCGCTTTTTCACGTCAAGATGACGCTGCTCGTGCTGATCCTGATTCTCGAAGTGCCGTCGATGCTCGGCCTGATGCGCTGGCGCGCGTCGGTCCGCAGCGGCCAGCCGCCGAATCTGAAGAAGGCGCGTTCCTATGCGCACTTCAGCGTGATCCAGACCGTGCTGCTCGTGCTGATGGTGTTTGCCGCGACGGGGATGGCGCGTGGCATCGGTTTGCCGGAAGGCGTGGTATAGCGGCCATCCCCGTGGTTGCGGTGCCGGTTGCCAGGTTGGCCGGGTTGACCGCCGGGCTGGCGGGCCTCTTCATTCGATTCCGCGTGATCCGCTAACCGACCAGCAAGCCCGAATCGTCGACCCGATCGGCCTTCGCGTCCGCGCTTGCGCGCGCGAGTTCCGGCTCGCCAAGACCCTTGATCAATTCGAGCGCCTGACGCTCGAAGAGCCGCCGGTACAGGCCGTTCTCGCGCCGGATCAGCGTGTCGTGACTGCCTTCCTCGATCACCTTGCCCTTGTCGAGCACCAGCAACCGGTCGAGCGCGCGTACCGTCGACAGCCGGTGCGCGACCACGAGCGTCGTGCGGCCTTGCATGAGCCGCTCCATCGCGTGCTGGATCAGCACTTCGCTTTCGCTGTCTAGACTCGAGGTGGCTTCGTCGAGAATCAGGATCGGCGCGTCGGCGAGAAAAGCCCGCGCGATCGCCACGCGCTGACGCTCGCCGCCCGAGAGCTTGATCCCGCGTTCGCCGACCAGCGTGTCGTAGCCGTTGGGCAGCGCGTCGATGAAGTCGTGCGCGCTCGCGAGCCGCGCGGCCCGCTCGATCTCGGCGCGGCTCGCGCCGGGCCGTCCATACGCGATTCTCGGCGAGCGAGCGGTGAAACAGCACCGGCTCCTGCTGGACGATTGCGATCTGGCTGCGCAGCGACGTCTGCTGGACCTGGGCGATGTCCTGAGCGTCGATCGTGATGCGGCCGCCCGAGATATCGTGAAGCCGCTGGATCAGCTTGATGAAGGTCGTCTTGCCCGAACCGGAATGGCCGACGAGGCCGACGCGCTCGCCGGGCGCGATGCGCATGGAGAAGTCGTCGTAGAGCGGGCGGCTGTGTGCGCCATAGTGAAACGACACGTGCTCGAAACGGATCTCGCCGTGGCGGATCGCGATCGGACCCGCGCCGGGACGGTCCTCGATGCCGAGCGGCTGGCTTTCGAGCGACACGAGTTCTTCCATGTCGTTGACCGAGCGCTGCAGGTTGCGGATATGCATGCCGATGTCGCGCAGATAGCCTTGCAGCATGAAGAACATCGTCAGCGCGAACGTGATGTCGCCGACACCGGCTTCGCCGCGCGCCCACAGCAGCAGCGCCACGCCGAGAATCGCCGCCTGGATCGCGGCCAGCATGCCGCCCTGAAGCCCGCCGTTGAGCGTGCCGCGCACCCATGTGCGGCGGGTGCGCTGCCGCCATTTGCCGATCACCTGCGCGAGGCGCGCTTCCTCGCGGGCTTCCGCGCCGAACGCCTTGACGACGCCGTTGCAGCTGACCGCATCGGCGAGCGCGCCGCCCATGCGCGTGTCCCATGCATTGGCGAGCCGCGCGGACGGCGCGACGAAGCCGAGCGAGACCGACACGGTCACCGCGATATACAGCGCCGAGCCGATGCCGACCACGATGCCCATCATCGGCCAACGCCAGCCGAGCAGCGCGGTCGCGCCGGCCAGCATGACGAGCGACGGCAGCAGCGCGATCAGCAGCGTGTCGTTGAGCAGATCGAGCGCCCACATGCCGCGCGTGATCTTGCGCACCGTGGAGCCGGCGAAGCTGTTCGCGTGCCAGTCGGTCGAAAAGCGCTGCACGCGATGAAACGCGCTCGCGGCAAATCTCGCTCATCATCTTCAGCGTGAAGCGGATGATGTTGAAGTACACGCCCTGGCGCAGCAGCGTCGCGGTGAGGCCGAGCGCGGCGAGCGCGCCGAACGCTTCGAGCGCGTGATGCCATACGGGTTGGGAAGAGGCCGGGCCGGACGCGATCGCATCGACGAGCCGGCCGGCGAACACCGGCGTGAGGATGTCCGCGGCCGCCGTGCAGAGCGCGAGTGCGGCGATCGCGACGATGCGCCACGGTTGCCGCGCCCAGTGACGGAAGGTGAAGCCGAGGACATCCTTGAAGGCTTGTCCGCGAAAGTCGAGTTTTTTTCTGGTCATTTGCTATAACCCGGCGACGCAGGCGCGTGGCGAGGTTCCAGTCAGAAGCGAAGAAGATAGACAGCGACGCAGGCCCGGAATGCGAGGCGCGAGGCGCACGACAGGCTGTCTGGAATGAATGCGGCGCGCCTTTCGGGGCGGACCCGCGGCGGCGACGTTGCGGTTTTTAAGGCCGAAGCTGTCGTGTCGGACGGGCCGGCGGTCGCGAGACCCTACGAGGGAGCGCGATATGCACTGCGAACATGCGACGCCTCCCTGTGATGTTTGAGATGGAGAAACCGGAAGATCCGCCGAAGCGCATCGAAACTGCGCGCGCCGGATTGCCAGGAGCCGAATATATCAGCACTGCCAGATGCCCGCAAACATGCGGAATCGCGGTGCTTGCGGATATTGGCAGCGACAGCCCGTGCCTCGACAGCTTTTGGTGAACGGCCGGGCGGGTAGACAAAGAGGCCAATAGAAAAAGGGCTGATGCATTGCTGCGTCAGCCCTTTAGTCTTCGGTGATCGACACACCAAGAATCTGGTGGGTAGTACTGGGATCGAACCAGTGACCCCTGCCGTGTGAAGGCAGTGCTCTACCGCTGAGCTAACCACCCGAAGAGATTCAGATTATGTCAGTGATTGACTAGTTCGTCCAGTACTTTTTAAGTGATCTGCTCATCCGCCGCGGCTGCGCTTGCCGGCGCGGGCTCAAGGCGCCACACGCTCGCGCCTTTGACGGCCTTGTCGAGATCGTCGAGCACGGCTTCGTGCGCGGCGGCTTCGTCATCGCTCGCGGCGACCACGATCAGTTCCAGCGATTCGAGCGCGACGCGCGGCGCATCCGTGTCGACACCGGTTTGCGCTTCGCCGAGCATGTCGATGACGAGGCTTTCCTGGCCACGCGTCATCGACAGATAAACTTCGGCGAGCAGTTCCGAGTCGAGTAGCGCGCCGTGCAGCGTACGGTGCGCGTTGCTGATGCCGAAGCGGTCGCACAGTGCGTCGAGCGAATTGCGCTTGCCCGGGAACATCTGCTTCGCGCGCGCGAGCGTGTCGATGATCTCGCCGCAGTACGTCTTCACCTGCGGCAGGCCCAGCAGCGCGAATTCGGCGTCGAGAAAGCCGATGTCGAACGGCGCGTTGTGAATGATCAGGTCCGCGCCTTCGATGAAGTCGCGAAACTGATCGACAATCTCGGCGAACTTCGGCTTGTCGCTCAGGAACTCCGTGGTCAGGCCGTGCACCGCGAGCGCGCCCGGATCGCTGTCGCGTTCCGGATTGATATAGAAGTGCAGATTGTTGCCGGTGAGCCGGCGGTTCACCAGTTCGACGCAACCGAGTTCGAGAATCCGGTCGCCGCCGCGGGCGTTCAGGCCGGTGGTTTCGGTATCGAGGATAAGTTGACGCATGTCGGATTAGCCTGCTTCGAAAAAATGTGCAGCAAAAAAAGCGGAGAGGGTGCAAGCGAAGCGGATTGCCTTGCGGCAACGCGCTTCGGCGAGGCGCTGGCCCTTACCTTTCCGCGAGCGACGCAACCCCGCGATTGGCGAGCTGATCGGCGCGCTCGTTTTCCGGGTGGCCGTTGTGTCCGCGCACCCAGCGCCATTCGACTTCATGTTGCGCGACCAGTGCGTCGAGCCGTTTCCACAGATCGGCGTTCTTCACCGGCTGCTTCGCCGCGGTGATCCAGCCTTTCTTTTTCCAGCCGTGAATCCATTCGCTGATGCCTTTCTGCACGTACTGCGAGTCGGTGTGCACGATCACCTCGCATGGGCGCTTGAGTGCTTCGAGCGCGGCAATCACGCCCATCAGCTCCATGCGGTTATTGGTCGTGTTGGCTTCGCCGCCGAACAGTTCTTTTTCCTGGCCGCCGAAGCGCAGCAGCGCGCCCCAGCCGCCAGGGCCGGGATTGCCCTTGCAGGCGCCGTCGGTATAGATGTCGATGTGATTCGTAGTCATTCGGTATGGTTGCGTGTATTCGGGGAGGCGGCGGACGCGAGCCCGGCGGCGAGCACGGGCTTCTTGACCTTGAGTGGCCCGACGAGGCGCATGCCGCGCACGCGCTTGATCGCCTTGATCATGTAGGTGGCGCCGAAAATCGGCCACCAGCGGTCGCCGGCGGCTTCCATGAAAGCATAGCGGGAGAGCCACTGCTCGCTGCCAAGCGGCGGACGATAGCAGCCGAAGCGTCCGCGTTCAAGGTCGAAGCCGAGCAGCTTGATCCAGTCTTTCAGACGCGTGAAGGCGATCAGATCGACGGCGGCGGGCACGAACGGCTGGCCAGTCATCTTGCCGACCGACTGCCGCACGCCCCATAGCGAGAGCGAATTGAAGCCGAGGATGATGAGCTGCCCCTCGGGCATCAGCACGCGCTCGGCTTCGCGCAGCAGCCGGTGCGGGTCGCTCGTGAATTCGAGCGTGTGCGGCATCACGATCAGATCGACGCTTTGCGCTTCGAACGGCAGGTCGAGCAGATCGCACCAGACCGTGCTGCGTCCGGCTGGCGCGGACAAGCCGGACAGTTCCGCCGGGTCGGCCGCGTCGCCTTGCGCGGCGCCGAGGCCGCCGCCGTCTTGCCGCGTGCCGCGCGGAAACGTATACGGCGCACTCGCGCCGCTGGCGGCGTCGAGCACGAGGCCGCGGCACGGCATGCGGTTCTCGCGCAGCGCGTCGAGCCGGGGCAGACCGAGCTGCAGCGCATGATAGCCGAACACGTCCGACACCACACGGTCGAGCTGGGTCTGTTCCCATTCGAGCACGTAGCGGCCGGGCGGCGAATCGGTCCAGGCGGGCCAGTCTATAATCGCTCGATCAGTCATATCAAAGAATGCGTCGCCTATGAATGCGCTCGAGTACGTACCGGTCCCGGCGTTTGAAGACAATTACATCTGGGTCGTTGCCGACGGACACCACGCGGTCGTCGTCGATCCGGGCGAAGCCGCGCCTGTGCGCGCCTTTCTGGCCCAACGCGGATGGCGGCTGAGCGCTATTTTACTCACGCACCATCATCAAGACCACGTCGGCGGGGTGGCCGATCTGCTGAACGGCCAGGACGTGCCGGTGTACGGCCCCGCCGGTGAAGCGATCGAGCATCTCACGCATCGTCTCGAAAACGGCGATCGCGTGACGATTGCGGCACCCGCGCTCGAATTCAGCGTGCTCGACGTGCCCGGTCACACGAGCGGGCACATTGCCTATTTCCAGGCAGCCGATTCGCGCGGCACGCCGCACGTGTTTTGCGGCGACACGCTGTTCGCCTGCGGCTGCGGCCGGCTCTTCGAAGGCACGCCGCAGCAGATGCTCGCCTCGCTCGATGCGCTCGCCGCGCTGCCCGGTGCGACCGAAGTGCATTGCGCGCACGAGTACACGCTCTCGAATATCCGCTTCGCGCTCGCGTGCGAGCCGCACAACGCCGAACTGCAGGCATGGCGCGACCGGGCGAGCGAGTTGCGCGCGCGTCATGTGCCGACGCTGCCGACCACCATCGCGCACGAGCGCGCGGTGAATCCGTTTCTGCGCGCCGGCGAACCGGCGGTGCAGGCGAGTCTCGAAGCGCAGTTGCACGAAACGGTGTCCGATCGCCTGACGGCCTTCACGCTGATGCGCGAATGGAAGAATCGCTTCCGCTGAACCAGCGCGCATTCGGGCGTTCCTCATGCGATGAATCGGAAAAATTCGCCAAGCCCAAGATTTGGTTGATTTTTTTCTCGATTTTCCGATTGACGGAAACGTTGACGTTTCGTACTATCGGCTGCAATTTCCAGTCCTTGTGGAAGCTGAGACGTTCATGCGATTTATCTTAAGTGCGTTATTGGTCCTGACACTCGCCGCCTGCGCGAGCCAAGGGCCGACGACGAGTACCGCCAATAACCCCGCCAGCCAGCAAGCCGTAGCCGACGCCCTTCGCAAGAACGCCACCGCTAAAGAAACCATCAATGTCGACCAGAGCTCCGTCAATCAGTTGACGAGCCAGGACGCCGATCTGTGGGGCCGCATTCGCCGCGGCTTCCAGATGCCGGACCTGCAGAGCGATCTCGTCGACATGCAGCTCAACTGGTATCTGCAGCGTCCGGATTACGTTCAGCGCATGACCGAGCGCTCGCAGAAATACCTCTACCACATCGTCGAGGAACTCGAGGCGCGCCATATGCCGACCGAGCTCGCGCTGCTGCCGTTCATCGAGTCCGCGTATAGTCCGCAGGCGCTGTCGGTCGCGAAGGCGGCGGGCATGTGGCAGTTCATGCCGGGCACCGGCCGCACCTACAACCTCAAGCAGAACATGTGGCAGGATGAGCGTCGCGACGTGCTCGCCTCGACCAGTGCCGCGCTCGACTATCTGTCGAATCTGCACGACATGTTCGGCGACTGGCAGCTCGCGCTCGCCGCGTACAACTGGGGTGAGGGCAACGTGCAGCGCGCGATCGCGCGCAACGAGGCGGCCGGCTTGCCGACCGACTACATGAGCCTGCGCATGCCGAACGAGACGCGCAACTACGTGCCGAAGCTGCAGGCGGTCAAGAACCTCGTGATGAATCCGCAGATGTACGGGCTCACGCTGCCGTCGATTCCGAACCACCCGTACTTCGTGACGGTGACGACCTCGCACGACATCGACGTCGACGTCGCCGCGCGGCTCGCCAATATGTCGACGGACGAATTCCGCTCGCTGAACCCGTCGTTCAGGAAACCGGTGATTCTCGGCGCGACGCAGCCGCAGATCCTGCTGCCATTCGACAACGCGTCCGCCTTCGAGCGCAATCTGAAAACGTACTCGGGTTCGCTGTCGTCGTGGACCACGTACACGGTCGATCAGCGCGCGACGCCGGCTGCGATTGCGGAGAAAATCGGCGTCGATGCCGGCACGCTGATGGAAGTGAACAAGATTCCGGTCGGCATGCGCCTGAAGCCGGGCTCGACGATCGTCGTGCCGCGCGGTTCGGACGACGACGAGGATATCAGCGCCGACGTCGCCGAAAGCGCGGTGCTGGCGATGGAGCCCGACGTTCCCGATACGCGCAAGATGCTGATTCGCGTGCGCCGCAATCAGTCGATGGCGGCGATCGCGTTGCGCTACGGCGTGTCGGTCGGCCAGTTGAAGGCGTGGAACAAGACGCATCGCGATCAGGTGTCGCGCGGTCAGGTGATCGTGCTGCATGTGCCGGTCGGCAAGCCGATGCCGAGTGAGCCGGGGCCGGAGAAGATTGCCACCGACGTGCAGGGCGGCGGTGTGCAGAAGATCGGCACGCATGTCGCGCAGACGCATGGCGAAGCGCGCAACGGCAGGAAGAATGGGCGTTCGCGTTCGGCCATCGTCAAGGTGGCCGAGCCGGTCGGCAAGGCCGGCAAACCGGCGGCGCCCGCGGCCGGCAAGGGCAAGGTGGAGAAGGTGTCGGCTTCCACGTCGGGCAAGGCACCGAAGGCTGCGGCGCCGAGCCACCCGAAGACCGCCGCCAGCATGAAGAAGAAGGGCAAGTAGGCCCAGAGCGGCTCTTGCGGCCGTGGCCCGCGTTGCGGGCGCGGTGCATGAATGGCCACCCGATTGCGCTTTGCCCACGCACCGTGTTCTTCCGGCGCCGTCACCCTCGGGTGACGGCGTTTTGCATTGTGCAGACCATTCGGCGCGTTTGCCGTATTTCCTTTATTGTTCGTGCTTTGGCCGCGTCGGCCGTTCCGTCCTTTCCGTTCTCTGATTCAAGGCTTATGTCGTCGACTCAACTGCGCGTCTTTCTGCTCTTTTCCGCTGGCTATTTCGTCTCCTATGTGTTCCGGGGCGTCAATCTCGGTTTTGCGCCGTTCATTACGCACGACCTCGGGCTGTCCGCCGCCGATCTCGGCGTGCTGACCAGTCTGTACTTTCTCGGTTTCGCGGGCGCGCAGATTCCGGCCGGCGTGCTGCTCGATCACTTCGGCGCACGCCGCGTGACGGCCGTCACGCTGCTGTTCGCAGCGCTCGGCATCTCGGTATTCGGCGCCGCGCAGAGCCTCGGCGTGATGATGGTGGGGCGGCTGCTGATCGGCGTCGGCGTGTCCGTGTGCCTCGGCGCCTCGTTCAAGGCGCTCGCGCAGCATTTCCCGGTGGCGCGTCTGCCGCTGATGAACGGGCTCGTGATGGCGATCGGCGGCTTCGGTGGCGTGATGGTCGGTTCGCCGCTCACGTGGGTGCTCGGCTTTGCGAGCTGGCGCTCGGTCTGCGTCGGACTCGGCGTGCTGACGGTGGTGGTCGCGCTCGCGCTGTGGACGCTCACGCCGGACGTCAAGGCAACGCATCGTCAGGCGAGCATCGGCGCGCAGTTCAAGGGCACCTTGCATATTCTGCGCAGCGCGGCGTTCTGGAAGATCGCGTCGTTCTCGGTCGTCACGCAGGGCGTTTTCTACGCGATGCAGTCGCTGTGGGTCGGCGCCTGGCTGCGCGACGTGCAGGGCTTCGAGCCGCACGAGGCGGCGGCGCTCGTGTCGATTCTCGGCTTCGCGATGATGGCCGGCTGCGTCGGCTTCGGCGCGGCGGCGCGCAGTCTCGAACGGCGCGGCATCTCGCTGTATGCGTTCTGCGGCATCGGCATGGCGCTTTACGTGCTCACGCAGTTGCTGATCATGTTCAAGGCGCCGCTGCCCGCGAGTCTGCTGTGGGCGGCTTACGGGATTTTCGGCGGGACCGGCATTCTGAGCTACGCCGTGATGGCGCGGCACTTCCCGGCGCAGATGATCGGCCGCGTGAACACCACGCTGACGCTGATCATCTTCCTGCTGATCTTCGGCTTCCAGATCGGCGTCGGTGCGGTGCTGTCGCACTGGCCGGCGAGCGGTGGGCATTACCCGGCCATCGCGCATCTGACCGCCTGGGAGATTCTGGTGGCGCTGCAGGTGCTGAGCGCGATCTGGTACGTGCTGCCGGGGCGCAAGCTGACGCGGCCGGCCGAGGTGCATGCCGGGCAGGAAGCCTGAGCCGGCTGGCGGGGCTGTTTGGGGAATGAATCTCGAGGTTTGGCCCCGCCGATGCGCCTGCGATTCGGGGCGCGCGAAGGCGCGCTCCTGAGGGCGCTAGGCGTTGCCGGATAAGGCTCCGGGCATCTTTCAACGGAGCCTCGCCGGATCGGCGTCTTATCTCGGATTTGGAGAGAAGGGCCGATTCAGGCTATAATTCCAAGGTTTGAGCTTATCAACCCGCACCCTAGCGCCTACCTCTCCCCTACCGTTCATCCGCCGCGCGCCATTGGTGTCGCAAGAAGGGCCCCGCACCCCGCCGAGCCGTCCACACAATGGACCCATCGCGCCCTTTGCAGCGTCACCGGCAGCACGCGAGCGAGTCTGCGCGCGCATCCACGATGTGTTTCGCTGCGGCTCGCAATCGGATAGACAGGTGGCAACAGGGTGTTCCCCCAAGGAGTCTCCCGTGTTGCCGTCATTTTCTCCCGCTCTACTCGCGCTCGCCGACGGCACGGTCTTTCGTGGTTATTCGATCGGCGCCCCCGGGCACACCATCGGTGAAGTCGTGTTCAACACCGCTATCACCGGCTATCAGGAAATCCTGACGGACCCGAGCTACGCGCGCCAGATCGTCACCCTCACGTATCCGCATATCGGCAACGTCGGCGTGAATGCCGAAGACGTCGAAGCGACGAAAGTCCATGCCGCCGGCCTGATCATTCGCGATCTGCCGGTTCTCGCGTCGAACTTCCGCATGGAGCGCACGCTCCAGCAATACCTGCAGGACGAAGGCGTGGTCGCCATCGCCGGCATCGATACCCGCAAGCTGACCCGCGTGCTGCGCGACAAGGGCGCGCAAAACGGCGCGATCCTTGCCGGCTCGGACGACGAAGCGAAGGCCATCGAGCTTGCGCGTTCATTCCCGGGCCTCGCCGGCATGGATCTCGCGAAGGTCGTGTCGACTGAGGCAAGCTACGAGTGGACCCGGACCGAATGGCGTCTGGGCACGGGCTACGGCGAGCAGATGGCGCCGAAGTACCGCGTCGTCGCATTCGATTACGGCGTCAAGCAGAACATCCTGCGCATGCTGGCCGAGCGCGGCTGCCACGTCACCGTGCTGCCGGCGCAAGCGAGCGCCGCCGACGCGCTCGCGCTCAACCCGGACGGCGTGTTCCTGTCGAACGGCCCCGGCGATCCGGAGCCGTGCGACTACGCGATCGCGGCGGCGCGCGAGCTGATCGAGCGCGGCATCCCGACTTTCGGCATCTGCCTCGGCCATCAGATCATGGGCCTCGCGGTCGGTGCCAAGACGATGAAGATGAAGACGGGCCACCACGGCGCGAATCACCCGGTCAAGGATCTCGACGACGGCCGCGTGGTCATCACGTCGCAGAACCACGGCTTCGCGGTCGACGCCGACACGCTGCCCGCCAACGCCCGCGCCACGCACGTTTCGCTGTTCGACGGCACGCTGCAGGGCTTCGCGCTGACCGACAAGCCGGCGTTCTGCTTCCAGGGCCACCCGGAAGCATCGCCGGGGCCGCACGACATCGCGTATCTGTTCGACCGCTTCACCGCGTTGATGGACGCGAAGCAGGGCGGCAGCAGCGCGGCGGCTTAACGGCACGCAAGGGCGGCGGGGCGTGCGTGACACTCCCGGCCGTCCGGCGCCACAGGGCTTCGCCAGGCGGTTCGGCAGCCCCCGAAGGCACGGCGGCAAGGCCGAACGACAGCCGGGCCGAACCCGGCAAGCCGCCCCAAAGTCCGCCGCATCGGGCAACGGGGGCGGCCGGGGCGCACGTGGAGCCAGCCGCACGAAACAGCGCGCGCAACGTGAAAACGGCGCGCGCCGACGGAAAGAATAGCAACCGGGTTGCATGGGACTGAAGTAAGGCGCTGAAGCGCCAACTCCAGTCGACACAGGAATACATTAGCGGGAGCGTTATGCCCAAGCGGACAGACATCAAGAGCATCCTCATCATCGGCGCGGGTCCGATCATCATCGGCCAGGCGTGCGAGTTCGATTACTCGGGCGCGCAGGCATGCAAGGCGCTGCGTGAGGAAGGCTACAAGGTCATTCTCGTCAACAGCAATCCGGCGACGATCATGACCGACCCGAACACGGCCGACGTGACCTACATCGAGCCGATCACGTGGGAAGTGGTCGAGCGCATCATCGCGAAGGAGCGCCCGGACGCGATCCTGCCGACGATGGGCGGACAGACCGCGCTGAACTGCGCGCTCGATCTGCACGCGCACGGCGTGCTGGAAAAGTACAAGGTCGAGCTGATCGGCGCGTCGCCGGAAGCGATCGACAAGGCGGAAGACCGCCAGAAGTTCAAGGACGCGATGACCAAGATCGGCCTCGGTTCGGCCAAGTCGGGCACCGCGCATTCGATGGAAGAAGCGCTGCAGGTGCAGGCGAAGATCGCCGCGGAAACCGGCTCGGGCGGCTATCCGGTCGTGATCCGTCCGTCGTTCACGCTGGGCGGCTCGGGCGGCGGCATCGCCTACAACCGCGACGAGTTCGAAGAGATCTGCAAGCGCGGTCTCGACCTCTCGCCGACGCGCGAACTGCTGATCGAAGAATCGCTGCTCGGCTGGAAAGAGTACGAGATGGAAGTGGTTCGCGACAAGGCGGACAACTGCATCATCGTCTGCTCGATCGAAAACCTCGACCCGATGGGCATCCACACCGGCGACTCGATCACGGTCGCGCCGGCGCAAACGCTCACCGACAAGGAATACCAGATCCTGCGTAACGCGTCGCTCGCGGTGCTGCGCGAGATCGGCGTCGACACGGGCGGCTCGAACGTGCAGTTCTCGATCAATCCGACAGACGGCCGGATGATCGTGATCGAAATGAATCCGCGTGTGTCGCGTTCGTCGGCGCTGGCCTCGAAGGCAACCGGCTTCCCGATCGCGAAGGTCGCGGCGAAGCTCGCGGTCGGCTATACGCTCGACGAGCTCAGGAACGAAATCACCGGCGGGCAGACCCCGGCCTCGTTCGAGCCGACGATCGACTACGTCGTCACGAAGATCCCGCGCTTCGCGTTCGAGAAATTCCGCGAAGCCGATTCGCGCCTGACCACGCAGATGAAGTCGGTCGGCGAAGTGATGGCGATCGGCCGCACGTTCCAGGAGTCGTTCCAGAAAGCGCTGCGCGGCCTCGAAGTCGGCGTCGACGGTCTCGACGAAAAGACCGGCCATCGCGACGAGATCATCCGCGAGATCGGCGAAGCCGGTCCGGACCGCATCTGGTATGTCGGCGACGCGTTCCGCATCGGCATGAGCGCGCAGGAAATTTTCGAAGAGACCGCGATCGACCCGTGGTTCCTCGCGCAGATCGAACAGATCATCCTGAAGGAAAAGGCGCTTGCAGGCCGCACGCTCGCGAGCCTTTCGAAGGACGAGCTGAAGTATCTGAAGCAGAGCGGTTTCTCGGACCGGCGTCTTGCCAAGCTGCTCGGCGCGAAGCCGGCGGACGTGCGCGCGTGCCGTATCGAGCTGAACGTGCGCCCGGTCTACAAGCGCGTCGACACCTGCGCGGCCGAATTCGCAACCAAAACTGCCTACATGTACTCGACCTACGAGGAAGAGTGCGAAGCGAATCCGACCAGCAACAAGAAGATCATGGTGCTCGGCGGCGGGCCTAACCGGATCGGCCAGGGTATCGAGTTCGACTACTGCTGCGTGCATGCCGCGCTCGCGATGCGCGAGGACGGCTATGAAACGATCATGGTCAACTGCAACCCGGAAACCGTCTCGACCGACTACGACACGTCCGACCGTCTGTACTTCGAATCGCTGACGCTTGAAGACGTGCTCGAAATCGTCGACAAGGAAAAGCCGGTCGGCGTGATCGTGCAGTACGGCGGTCAGACGCCGCTGAAGCTCGCGCTCGATCTCGAGGCGAACGGCGTGCCGATCATCGGCACCTCGCCGGACATGATCGATGCGGCCGAAGACCGCGAGCGTTTCCAGAAGCTGCTGCAGGACCTCGGTCTGCGCCAGCCGCCGAACCGCACCGCGCGCGCCGAAGACGAAGCGCTCAAGCTCGCCGACGAAATCGGCTATCCGCTCGTCGTGCGTCCGTCGTACGTGCTGGGCGGCCGTGCGATGGAAATCGTCCACGAGCCGCGCGACCTCGAACGCTATATGCGCGAGGCCGTCAAGGTGTCGAACGACTCGCCGGTGCTGCTCGACCGCTTCCTGAACGATGCGATCGAATGCGACGTCGATTGCATTTCGGACGGCGAGGCCGTGTTTATCGGCGGCGTGATGGAGCACATCGAACAGGCCGGCGTGCACTCGGGCGACTCGGCCTGCTCGCTGCCGCCGTATTCGCTGTCGAAGGCGACCGTCGCCGAACTGAAGCGTCAGACCGCCGCGATGGCGAAGGCGCTCAACGTGGTCGGTCTGATGAACGTGCAGTTTGCGATCCAGCAGGTGCCCCAGGCAGACGGTTCGAAGGAAGACATCATCTACGTGCTCGAAGTCAATCCGCGCGCGTCGCGCACGGTGCCGTACGTGTCGAAGGCAACGAGCCTGCCGCTCGCAAAGATCGCGGCGCGCGCGATGGTCGGCCAGAAGCTCGCCGCGCAAGGCGTGACGAAGGAAGTCGAGCCGCCGTACTTCAGCGTGAAGGAAGCGGTGTTCCCGTTCGTCAAGTTCCCGGCGGTCGACCCGGTGCTCGGACCTGAAATGCGTTCGACCGGCGAAGTGATGGGCGTCGGCCAGACCTTCGGCGAGGCGCTCTTCAAGTCGCAGCTCGCGGCGGGTTCGCGTCTGCCGGAATCGGGCACGGTGCTCCTGACCGTGATGGACGCCGACAAGCCGAAGGCCGTCGAAGTCGCGCGCATGCTGCACGAGCTTGGCTATCCGATCGTCGCGACCAAGGGCACGGCTGCCGCGATCGAAGCGGCCGGCGTGCCGGTCAAGGTCGTCAACAAGGTGAAGGACGGCCGTCCGCACATCGTCGACATGATCAAGAACGGCGAGATCGCACTCGTCTTCACGACCGTCGACGAAACGCGAGCGGCGATCGCCGATTCTCGTTCGATCCGCATGAGCGCGCAGGCGAACAAGGTCACGTACTATACGACGATGTCGGGCGCGCGCGCGGCGGTGGAGGGCCTTCGTTATCTGAAGAACCTGGAAGTCTATGATTTACAAGGACTCCATGCTCGCCTAAACTAAGGCTTCGACTACCTGTTCAAGATGTAAGTGCCGCGGTTAAGCGGCGTTCCGCAGGTGCTGCGGCCCGGGGTCTGTCCACGGGCGGCGGCTTTCGCGGAATGCACTTAACCGCGGTGATTTTTTTTACGGCCGTTTTTTGCCCCAGAGTTGTTTATGAGCACTATTCCATTGACGAAGCGCGGCGCAGACATGCTGCGCGATGAATTGCAGCGCCTGAAATCGGTTGAACGTCCGGCCGTGATCAACTCGATCGCGGAAGCGCGCGCCCAGGGCGATCTGTCGGAAAACGCGGAATACGACGCTGCGAAGGAAAAGCAGGGCTTCATCGAAGGCCGCATCGCCGAAATCGAGTCGAAGCTCGCGGGCGCGCAGGTCATCGATCCGTCGCAAGTGGAAGCGGACGGGCGCGTGGTGTTCGGCGCGACGCTCGAACTCGAAGATCTCGATTCGGGCGCATCGGTCAAGTACCAGATCGTCGGCGACGACGAAGCGGACATCGACCACGGCCTGATCTCGATCAGCTCGCCGATCGCGCGCGCGCTGATCGGCAAGTCGGAAGGCGACGTCGCTTCGGTGCAGGCGCCGGGCGGCGTGCGCGAATACGAAATCATCGCGGTCAGCTACGTGTGAGGGTGGCGCCGGTGTCCGTGATGCCGCATCGATTTTTCCGTCTTCTGACCGTGGTGTGGGTCGGCAGTCTGCTGACTATCGGCTATGCCGTGGCGCCCGTGCTGTTCACGACGCTCGACCGGATGACGGCGGGCGCTGTCGCGGCGCAGCTGTTTCGCATTCAGGGCGTGCTTGGCGTGGTATGCGGCATTTTGCTGCTCGGTCTCGCCAATCTGCTGGTTCGGCGCGGCAGCGCGGCGTATCGCCGCGCGCGCTGGCTGATCGCCGGCATGCTCGTGTGCGTGCTGGTGGGATATTTCGCGCTGCATCCGTTCATGAATGCGTTGCGTATTGCCGCGCAGCAAGCGGGCAGCGACGTCGGCCATTCGGTTTATGCGACGCGCTTTGGCATCCTGCACGGCGTCTCGAGCCTGTTTTATCTGGTCGAGAGCCTGCTTGGTGTTGCGCTCGTGTGGTTGTTGCCGGCGAACGCCGGTTCGACGGCGGCGGAAGAGGGCGCTTGCGGTGCCGGGCGGAAGGTGGCGGGCTGAGGTTCGTGTGCGACTGATCGTCGCTTTGCCGGGTTTTATTTGCCGCTGCTTCGTTTTGCTCGCGGTTGTCCGCGTCGTTACCGTATGTTAATCGCCTGCTAACGGATGGCTGAGCCGGCAGTGTTTTCTGCCCGGTTGGCCGGGGCGCCAGCCATCGTGCCTTCAGTCATTCAATTCCGATAGCTCGCTGCATAAGGTGCGGACCAAATCCGCACCTTCCACCATCGCTTATTTCGACGACTGATGCGAGCGCTTCGCGCTGGTTTGGCGCTTCTTCGCGCGCTTGATGTTGCCGCCTTGCGTGACGCGCTCGTTGCCGCGCACGAGCACGGCCTTCGCTCTCGGTTTGCGCATCGGCACTTCGGTCGGTTTGACGACCTTGACGACGCGCGGCGCTCGTCCTTTGGCCGGCTTCGCTTCAACGGCGGCTTCGCGGGCGCTGGGCAATGCGCCGCGTTTTGCTTTCGCCGCCGGTTGCGCCGCCTCCGGCTTCCAGATCACGAGCAGTTTGCCGATATGCTGGATCGGCGCGGCGTTCAGCTCGTCGCAGATCTGTTCGTAGACGGCAATGCGTTCCTCGCGTTCGTCGCCGAACACGCGGATCTTGATGAGCTCATGAGCGGCCAGGTGGACCTTGATCTCGGCGAGCACAGCATCGGTCAAGCCTTCGGCGCCGACGAGCACGACCGGTTTGAGCGCGTGAGCCTGGGAGCGCAATTCGGCGCGTTGGTCGGAAGAGACTTTAAGAGCTGGCATGGAAAGTGGGAGACTCGACTAAAATGGCGGCTCCTGCGTTTTCGCCCGGTCGGCGAACGACTCGGACAGTTTGATTCGGCAGGACGCGCGTCAGAACAACAGAATCGCGGATGGCCGCCAGTTTGGCGGGGCCGCGCGAATTAACCGCGTATTATCCCCTAAAGCGCGACACGACGCAGCAAGAGTTCAATCTTTAATGGCAAAAAACAAGTTCAATACCGCGTGGCTGCATGACCACATCAACGACCCGTACGTCAAAATGGCGCAGCGGGAAGGTTATCGCGCCCGCGCGGCCTACAAGCTCAAGGAAATCGACGAGCAGGACAAGCTGATCCGTCCGGGGCAGGTGATCGTCGATCTCGGTTCCTCGCCGGGCAGCTGGAGCCAGTACGCGCGCAACAAGCTCGCGGGCGGCACCCAGCGCAACGCGGAACGCGAGGGCGGCATCGACGGCACGATTATCGCTCTCGACATCCTGCCGATGGAGCCCGTCGCCGACGTCCACTTCATTCAAGGCGACTTCCGCGAGGAGTCGGTGCTGGTTCAGCTCGAAGAATTGGTCGGCGCGCGCCAGGTAGACCTTGTAATTTCGGATATGGCGCCCAACCTGTCCGGAGTGGCGGTGGCGGATGCCGCGCGGATCGAGCATTTGTGCGATCTCGCGCTGGAATTCTCGCAGAATCACCTGAAACCGGATGGTGCCCTTTTAGTCAAGTGCTTTCATGGCAGCGGTTACAGCCAGATTGTCGAAAAGTTCAAGCGCCAGTTCAAGGTGGTGGCGGCCCGCAAGCCGAAAGCGTCGCGGGACAAGTCGTCAGAAACGTTTATTTTGGGTAAGCATCTGAAGCGTCCCGCATAGGGCGCTGCCGGATCGTTCCACCCCTGCCGTTAAAGAGCCTGAAGTGCCGGAAAACGGCGTCGTCACGGCCCGCTACGCTATTTCCGTGGTAGCGAAACCTTATGGCAGGGGGCTGCGGACTGGATTAGAATGCTTTCGTGGTGCCGCAAGGCAAATGTAGGCGCCCGTCTAAGTGAAGGAGTGGTGCTTTGAACAACAATATGTTTTCGAAGGCAGCAGTGTGGCTGGTGATCGCACTGGTGCTGTTTACGGTGTTCAAGCAGTTCGACAAGCCCCGTGTCCAGGAAGGCGTTTCCTATTCGCAGTTCATGGACGACGCGAAGAACGGCAAAGTCAAGAACGTCATTGTCCAGGGGCGGAACCTCACGGTCACTCCAGCAGACGGCCAGAAATACCAGATCGTGTCGCCCGGCGACATCTGGATGGTCGGCGATCTGATGAAGTACGGCGTACAGGTGAGCGGCAAGGCTGACGACGAACCCAATGCACTGATGTCCGTGCTGTATTACCTCGGGCCGACGATCCTGATCATCGGTTTCTGGTTCTACATGATGCGACAGATGCAGGGGGGCGGCAAAGGCGGGGCCTTCTCGTTCGGCAAGTCGCGCGCGAGGCTGATCGACGAGAACAACAACGCAATCAATTTCACCGACGTCGCCGGCTGCGACGAAGCCAAGGAAGAAGTGTCGGAACTGGTCGACTTCCTGCGCGATCCGCAGAAATTCCAGAAGCTCGGTGGCCGCATTCCGCGTGGTGTGCTGCTGGTTGGCCCGCCGGGAACGGGTAAGACGTTGCTTGCGCGCGCCATTGCTGGCGAAGCGAAAGTGCCGTTCTTCAGCATCTCGGGTTCGGACTTCGTTGAAATGTTCGTCGGTGTCGGTGCGGCTCGGGTGCGCGATATGTTCGAACAGGCGAAGAAGCACGCGCCGTGTATCGTGTTCATCGACGAAATCGACGCGGTCGGTCGCCATCGCGGCGCCGGCATGGGCGGCGGCAACGACGAACGTGAGCAGACGCTGAACCAGATGCTCGTCGAGATGGACGGCTTCGAGGCGAACTCGGGTGTCATCGTGATCGCGGCCACGAACCGCTCGGATGTGCTCGACAAGGCGCTGCTGCGTCCGGGCCGTTTCGACCGCCAGGTGTATGTGGGTCTGCCCGATATCCGCGGTCGCGAGCACATCATGAAGGTGCATCTGCGCAAGGTACCAATCTCGAACGACGTCGACGCCGCAGTGATCGCGCGTGGCACGCCGGGCTTTTCGGGCGCCGATCTCGCGAACCTCGTGAACGAAGCGGCTTTGTTCGCGGCACGCCGTGGCAAGCGTATCGTCGAAATGACCGACTTCGAAGACGCGAAGGACAAAATCTTCATGGGTCCGGAGCGCAAGTCGGCCGTGATCCGCGAGGAGTCCAAGCGTGCGACGGCTTATCACGAATCGGGCCACGCAGTGATCGCGAAGCTGTTGCCGAAGGCCGATCCGGTGCACAAGGTCACGATCATTCCGCGCGGTCGTGCGCTTGGCGTGACGTGGCAACTGCCGGAGCATGACAACGAAACGTATTCGAAGGACTATCTGCTCGATCGTCTCGCGATCCTGTTCGGTGGCCGCGTTGCCGAAGAGCTGTTCCTGAACCTGATCAGCACGGGCGCATCGGACGACTTCAACAAGGCGACGCAGACGGCTCGCGCGATGGTGGCGCGCTTCGGCATGACCGACGCGCTCGGACCGATGGTCTACGTCGACGACGAAAACGACGCCTCGCCGTTTGGCCGCGGTTTCACGCGAACCATTTCGGAAGCGACGCAGCAGAAGGTCGACGCGGAAATCCGCCGTGTGCTCGACGAGCAGTACACCCTCGCACGACGTCTGCTGGAAGAGAACCGCGATAAGGTCGAGGCGATGACCGCCGCGCTGATGGAGTGGGAAACGATCGACGCAGATCAGATCAACGACATCATGGCAGGTCGTCCGCCGCGTTCGCCGAAGAGTTCTCCGCCGTCGGCGGGCGATACCTCGTCGGGCGGCAGTCCGGGCACCGAGGTCAAGCCGGGTAGCGCGACCGCGCCGGCCTGATCGGCAGCCAGTAGAAAGTGCGGGCCGGTGTGTAGCACACCGGCCCGTTTTGCATTTATCCGTTCTATGTGAAGCACCGCTGCGTGTCGAAAGTCGATTCCTCTTCCGTTCTTCTTCCGGAGCCGCTGCAATGCGGCCGCTTCACGCTGACCTTTGAACGCCCGTTGGTCATGGGCATTCTGAACGTCACGCCCGATTCGTTTTCCGACGGCGGCAAGTACACGATTCGCGACGACGCGCTGCGCCAGGCCGAGCGCATGATGCTCGATGGCGCGGACATCATCGATATTGGCGGTGAATCGACGCGGCCGGGCGCGCCGCCGGTGTCGCTCGACGAGGAGCTGGAACGCGTGCTGCCGCTCGTCGAACAATTGCGCGGCGCGAACGTGCCCTTGTCGGTCGATACCTACAAGCCGGAAGTGATGCGCCACGCATTGAGCGCGGGCGCCGACCTGATCAACGACATCTGGGGCTTCCGGATGCCCGGCGCGATCGACGCCGTGCGCGACGGCAACTGCGGTCTTTGTGTGATGCATATGCTCGGTGAGCCGCAAACCATGCAGCTCGGCGAGCCCGAATATGATGATGTCGTCAGCGAGGTGCGCGCCTTCCTCGAAGAACGCGTAACAGCGCTGGAGCAGGCGGGGGTTGCGCGTGCGCGCATCAGCGTCGACCCCGGTTTCGGTTTTGGTAAGGCGGTCGTCGAGCACAACTACGCGCTGCTCGCGCATTTGCGCGACACGGCCCCACGGGCCGCGTCGCCGTATCCGATTCTCGCGGGTGTCTCGCGCAAGTCGATGATCGGCGCCGTGGTCGGGCGCCCGGCATCGGAGCGCGTGGCCGGCAGCATCGCCGCGGCCGTGTGCGCGGCCGAGCGCGGCGCCGCGATTCTGCGCGTGCATGACGTCGCGCAAACAGTCGATGCATTGAAAGTCTGGGCCACCCTGCGCGACGCGGCGAACGCGAGCCGCGTCCGCAGTTGAACTCACAGTAATAGGGAGAGTGATAAAGCATGGCACGTCGTTACTTCGGAACGGACGGAATTCGAGGCAAGGTCGGCGAAGGGCCCATTACGCCGGAATTCGTGTTGCGGCTTGGCTACGCGGCCGGCAAGGTACTCGCGGGTGCGGACCACTGGGCCAAAACCGGCACGCGGCCAACGGTGTTGATCGGCAAGGACACGCGCGTGTCCGGCTATATGCTCGAAGCGGCGCTCGAATCGGGCTTTTCGGCGGCCGGCGTCGACGTGATGCTGGCCGGCCCGATGCCGACGCCCGGCATCGCCTACCTCACGCGCGCGCTGCGGCTTGCGGCGGGCGTGGTCATCAGCGCATCGCACAACCCGTACTACGACAACGGCATCAAGTTTTTCTCGGCCGACGGCAACAAGCTGCCGGACGACGTCGAGGCGCAGATCGAGGAGCAGCTCGAATTGCCGCTTGCTTGCGCGTCTTCCGAACGGCTCGGCAAGGCGCGGCGTCTCGACGACGCCGCAGGGCGCTATATCGAGTTCTGCAAGAGCACGTTCCCGGCCGCGTACGATTTGCGCGGCATGAAGCTCGTCGTCGATTGCGCGCATGGCGCCGCGTACGATATCGCGCCGCACGTCTTTCACGAACTCGGCGCCGAAGTGATCCCGATCGGCGTCGCGCCGAACGGCTTCAACATCAACGACGGCGTCGGCGCGACCGCGCCCGACGCGCTGGTGCGCGCGGTGCGCGCCAATCATGCCGATCTCGGCATCGCGCTCGACGGCGACGCCGACCGTCTGCAGGTCGTGGACGCGGCTGGCCGCCTCTACAACGGCGACGAACTGCTCTACGTGCTGGTCAAGGACCGCATCGCGACCGCCGGCAACGTGGAAGGCGCGGTCGGTACGTTGATGACCAATATGGCCGTCGAGGTCGCGCTGCGCAACGCCGGCGTGAAGTTCGTGCGCGCGGCGGTCGGCGACCGCTACGTGCTCGAGCAGTTGCGCGAGCACGGCTGGCAGCTCGGCGCGGAAGGTTCGGGCCATATCCTTTCGCTCGACCGCCATTCGACCGGCGACGGGATCGTCTCGGCGCTGCTCGTGCTCGCGGCGATGCAGCGCAGCGGCAAATCGCTCGCCGAGCTGCTCGACGGCGTCAAGCTGTTCCCGCAGAAACTCATCAATGTGCGCATGAAGCCGGACGCGGACTGGAAGGGCAGCGCGGCGATCCGCGGCGCGATCAAGTCGGCTGAAGGCGCGCTCGATGGCCATGGCCGCGTGCTGATCCGCGCGTCGGGCACGGAGCCGGTGCTGCGTGTGATGGTCGAGGCGCAAAATGCCGACGACGCCGTCCAGCATGCGGAAGCGATTGCCGAGACGGTGAGGACGGCGACGGCTTGAGCCACACGTGAGCGGCGGGGCGAGGGTAACGACGTCCCGCCGCCAGTCCTGTCTCTACCGCCGGGCAGCCAAAGCACGAGCGCGGAAGACGTCCTTATCCACTGGAACGCATCGAACGCATCAAGCTCGCCGAACGCGCCGAACGCACCGCAACGCGCCCGCCCGGCAAAATCCCCCTCACCTCGCCCGACCGCCAAAAACCAGCACAACCCGCCCGATCAAAAAGCGACCATAAATTCCCCCATCTCACCTCGCGCAAACGTTCGCGCCCCATCTTTTTTCGCCTAATCTACAAGGCGATGCAGCCCGCATCGTCAGAGCGCCGGTTTATCCGTTTCAGCACCTTTCGCACAGTAATATGACTGTCACATCCGTTTCACGGTCAGTCATTGTTTTGTCATAAAGAGACCCTAAGCTTCGCGGTGTTCGTGTTCCACGCTCATACCGCTCACACCTTGGAGGTCTCATGAAATTGATGCAAACCGTGTTCGCTGGCGTCGCTGGCGCGCTCTTCGCTATGGCAGCGCAAGCCGCAGACATCACCGGCGCGGGCAGCACCTTCGCAGCACCGATCTACACGAAGTGGGCCGACGCTTACCAGAAGTCGGGCGGCGGCAAGGTTAACTACCAGGGCATCGGCTCGGCCGGCGGCGTGAAGCAGATCGTCGCGAAGACCGTCGACTTCGCCGGTTCGGACGCTCCGCTGAAGGACGACGAACTCGCGAAAGAAGGCCTGTTCCAGTTCCCGACGGTGGTCGGCGGCGTGGTGCCGGCGGTCAACGTGCCGGGCGTGAAGCCGGGCGAACTGACGCTGTCGGGCGCAGTGCTCGGCGACATCTACCTCGGCAAGGTCAAGAAGTGGAACGACCCGGCGATCGCCGCGCTGAACCCGAAGGTCAAGCTGCCGGATCTGGACATCGCTGTGGTTCGCCGCGCCGACGGTTCGGGCACCAGCTTCATCTGGACGAACTACCTGTCGAAGGTCAACCCGGAATGGAAGTCGAAGGTCGGTGAAGGCACCACGGTCAACTGGCCGACCGGCACGGGCGGCAAGGGCAACGACGGCGTCGCGGCATTCGTGCAGCGTCTGCCGGGCTCGATCGGCTATGTCGAGTGGGCGTACGCGAAGCAGAACCACATGAACTACGTCGCGATGAAGAACGAATCGGGCGCAGTGGTTCAGCCGGAAACCGAAACGTTCAAGGCAGCGGCTGCTGGCGCTGACTGGTCGAAGTCGTTCTACCAGATCCTGACGAACGAGCCGGGCAAGAACGCATGGCCGATCGTCGGCGCGACGTTCGTGCTGCTGCACACGGCGCAGGACAAGCCGGCGCAAGGCACGGAAACGCTGAAGTTCTTCGACTGGGCGTTCAAGAACGGCGGCCAGGCTGCTGACGACCTCGACTATATCTCGCTGCCGCCGTCGGTCGTGTCGGAAATCCGCACGCAGTGGAAGCAGAAGGTGAAGGACGCAGCAGGCAAGCCGATCGCCGACTAAGCGACCGTCCAGCCTTGCCCCGGCGCGGCGGTTTAGCCGCGCCAGAGCCTTACATTGGCCGTCCTCGCGAGAGGACGGCCAATGGCATTAACCCGGCATTCGCCACCGCGTCACCGGCTGCGCCCAGCGTGCGGTCCGGCAACTGGAACAGCTTCAACAGGTCACTCAGGCTCCCATGTCCGATATTCATCTAGCGTCCGGCACGAGCCGGGCCACCCCGCCTGGCAGCGCGTCTCAGCAGAAGGCGCCTGGCCGCTCCGGCGACGTGATCTTCGGCGGCCTGGCTCGGCTGGCCGCCGTCGTTACGCTGCTGTTGCTCGGTGGCATCATCGTTTCGCTGATCATTTCCTCGTTGCCGTCGATCCGGGAATTCGGTCTTTCCTTCCTGTGGACAGCGGTCTGGGATCCACCTAGCAAGCAGTTCGGCGCACTCGTGCCGATCTACGGCACCATCGCCACCTCGCTCATCGCTCTCATCATCGCGGTGCCGGTCAGCTTCGGCATCGCGCTTTTCCTTACCGAACTTTCGCCCGCCTGGCTGCGCCGCCCGCTCGGCATCGCGATCGAGCTGCTCGCCGCGATTCCGTCGATCGTGTACGGCATGTGGGGCCTGCTCGTGTTCGCGCCGATCTTCGCGACGTGGTTCCAGAAACCGCTCGGCGCGGTGCTCGGCGGCATCCCGTTCGTCGGCGCGCTGTTCGCGGGCCCGCCGATCGGCATCGGTATTCTGTGCGCGGGCGTGATTCTCGCGATCATGATCATTCCGTACATCGCCTCGGTCATGCGCGACGTGTTCGAAGTCACGCCGGTGCTGCTCAAGGAGTCGGCGTACGGTATCGGCTGCACGACGTGGGAAGTGATGTGGAAGATCGTGCTGCCGTTCACGAAGACCGGCGTGATCGGCGGCGTGATGCTCGGCCTCGGCCGCGCGCTCGGCGAGACCATGGCGGTCACGTTCGTGATCGGCAACACCAACCTGCTCGACAATATTTCGCTGTTTTCGCCGGGCAACAGCATCACGTCGGCGCTCGCCAACGAGTTCGCGGAAGCGGACCCAGGCCTGCATACGTCGGCGCTGATGGAACTCGGCCTGATCCTGTTCGTGATTACATTCATCGTGCTGTCGATTTCGAAGATCATGTTGCTTCGTCTTGAGAAAGGGGAGGGTGCGAAATGAGCGAGTCCTCTCTGAACATGCCGGGTCTGCGCGACGCGGCAACCCTGGAAGCGATGCGCACGCGTCTGCAAGGACGCCGCCGCGTGAAGAACGCGATTGCGCTGACCTGCTCGCTCGCCGCGATGGCGTTCGGTCTGCTGTGGCTCGTGTGGATTCTGTACACGACGCTGCGCCTCGGTATCGGCGGGCTGTCGATCGAGCTGTTCACGCAGTCGACGCCGCCGCCGAACACCGACGGCGGCGGTCTCGCCAACGCGATCGTCGGCAGCCTGATGCTGGTCGCGCTCGCGACCTTCGTCGGCACGCCGATCGGCATCATGGCCGGCGTCTATCTCGCCGAATACGGCCAGAGGGGCTGGCTCGCGAACGTGACGCGCTTCATCAACGACATCCTGCTGTCGGCGCCGTCGATCGTGATCGGTCTGTTCGTCTACGCGCTCGTCGTCGCGAAGATGGGCCACTTCAGCGGTTGGGCCGGCGTGCTCTCGCTCGCGCTGCTGCAGATTCCGATCGTGATCCGCACGACCGAGAACATGCTGAAGCTCGTGCCGAACGCGATGCGCGAAGCGGCCTTCGCACTCGGCACGCCGAAGTGGAAGATGGTGCTGTCGATCACGCTGAAGGCGTCGATCGCGGGTATCGTGACCGGTGTGCTGCTCGGGGTCGCGCGGATTGCCGGCGAAACCGCGCCGCTGCTCTTCACCGCGCTGTCGAACCAGTTCTTCTCGGTCGATATGAGCCAGCCGGTCGCGAACCTGCCGGTCACGATCTACAAGTTTGCGATGAGCCCGTTCGCGCAGTGGCAATCGCTCGCGTGGGCCGGCGTCTTCCTGATCACGCTCGCGGTGCTCGGACTGAACATCCTCGCGCGCACGATCTTTTCGAACAAGTAATGGGCGGAGTGAATCCGATGAACATGGCAGAAACCCAACTCAATCCGATCGGGCACGTGAGCGCGCCCGCCGGCTCCGACCCCGAACAAAGCGGCCAGGCGCATGCGCCGGCGCGTCCGAAGATCGAGGTCAACGACCTGAACTTCTTCTACGGCAAGTATCACGCGCTGAAGAACATCAATCTGCAGATTCCCGAAGGTAAGGTGACCGCGTTCATCGGTCCGTCGGGCTGCGGCAAGTCCACGCTGCTGCGCACCTTCAACAAGATGTACGCGCTCTATCCGGAGCAGCGCGCCGAAGGCGAAATCCTGATGGACGGCGAAAACCTGCTGACCACGCGCCGCGATATCTCGCTGCTGCGCGCGCGCATCGGCATGGTGTTCCAGAAGCCGACGCCGTTCCCGATGTCGATCTACGACAACATCGCGTTCGGCGTGAAGATGTTCGAAACGCTGTCGCGCTCGGAAATGGACGACCGCGTCGAATGGGCGCTCACGAAGGCGGCGCTGTGGAACGAAGTGAAGGACAAGCTCGGCCAGAGCGGCTACGGTCTGTCGGGCGGCCAGCAGCAGCGTCTGTGCATCGCGCGCGGCATTGCGATCCGCCCCGAGGTGCTGCTGCTCGACGAGCCGTGCTCGGCGCTCGACCCGATCTCGACGGGCCGCATCGAAGAGCTGATCGCGGAGTTGAAGAGCGACTACACGGTCGTGATCGTCACGCACAACATGCAGCAGGCGGCCCGCTGTTCGGACTACACTGCCTACATGTACCTTGGTGAACTGATCGAATTCGGCGACACCGAAAAGATCTTCATCAAGCCGGTCCGCAAGGAAACCGAGGACTACATCACGGGCCGCTTCGGCTAATCAGCCGGGCAATACAACGGAGTACGACATGTCCGATAAACATCTGTCCAGCCAGTTCGATGCCGATCTGAACCTCGTTTCGTCGAAGGTGCTCGAAATGGGCGGTCTCGTCGAATCGCAGATCGTCAACGCGATGCAGGCGCTCAACGAATTCGACCTCGACATCGCCGAGCAGGTGATCGCCGCCGAAGACCGTCTGAACAGGATGGAAGTCGAGATCGACGAGGAGTGCAGCAACATCATCGCGCGCCGCCAGCCGGCCGCGCGCGACCTGCGCCTCCTGATCGCGATCTCGAAGACCATCACGAACCTCGAGCGCGCCGGCGACGAGGCCGAGAAGATCGCGAAGCGCACCAAGCGCCTGATGGAAGACGGCGCGTCGCGCACGATCAACATCGCCGAGATCAAGCTTTCGGGCGAGATGGCCGTGTCGATCCTGCGCCGCGCGCTCGACGCGTTCGCGCGTCTCGATACGGTTGCCGCCGCGCAGATCGTGCGCGACGACAAGGCGATCGATGAGGAATTCCGCGCCTTCGTGCGCAAGCTGATTTCCTACATGACCGAAGATCCGCGTTCGATCTCGGTGGGCCTCGACTTCCTGTTCATCGCCAAGGCGATCGAGCGGATCGGCGACCACGCGAAGAACATCGCCGAAT
Source organism: Paraburkholderia sp. Cy-641 (assembly GCF_011752945.1). Lineage (NCBI taxonomy): Bacteria > Pseudomonadati > Pseudomonadota > Betaproteobacteria > Burkholderiales > Burkholderiaceae > Paraburkholderia > Paraburkholderia sp. Cy-641. The sequence continues at coordinate 106,752 of NZ_VWWM01000020.1, read as the reverse complement.
TCATCATTTACATCGTGAAGGGCACCGACGTGCGGCATCAGTCGCGCGATACGCTCGAACGCGAAGCACTCAGCTAATCCAGAGATAAGGAACAGAGGTGCCGATGCCCAGCAGCATTCTCGTCATTGAAGATGAGCCAGCCATTTCCGAACTGATTTCGGTCAATCTTCAACACGCCGGACATTGCCCGATTCGCGCGTACAACGCGGAGCAGGCGCACAACCTGATCAGCGACGTACTGCCCGACCTCGTGCTGCTCGACTGGATGTTGCCGGGTAAATCGGGAATTTCGTTCGCACGCGACCTGCGCAACAACGAGCGCACGAAGCATATCCCGATCATCATGCTGACCGCGCGCGGCGACGAGCAGGACAAGGTGCTCGGCCTCGAGATCGGCGCGGACGACTACGTGACGAAGCCGTTTTCGCCGAAGGAACTGATGGCGCGCATCAAGGCGGTGCTGCGCCGCCGCGCGCCGCAGCTGACCGAAGACGTGGTTGCGATCAACGGCCTCAAGCTCGATCCGGCTACGCATCGCGTCGCCGCCCACGCGGAAGGCAGCGAGATCAAGCTCGATCTCGGCCCGACCGAATTCCGCCTGCTGCACTTCTTCATGACCCACCCGGAGCGCGTGCACAGCCGCACGCAACTGCTCGATCAGGTCTGGGGCGACCACGTGTTCGTCGAGGAACGCACCGTCGACGTGCATATCAAGCGCCTGCGCGCGGCTCTCAAGCCCGCCGGTTGCGATGCTATGATTGAAACCGTACGCGGCAGCGGCTACCGGCTGGCGAAGAGCGCCTGATAGCCGCGGCGGTGCGCGGCGCCGCCACTCCCTCCTGCGCCGTATTTTCTCTTCGATCGCTAGACCATGAACATCATCTGGGCGCGCTCCATCGTGTCGGTCGTGCTGCTGGCTGTTCTGTGCGCGGTGGTCGGCGCACTGGTGAACGTCAAGGCGGGCCTCGCTCTCGCGATCATCCTGCTGCTCGCGCAGAGCATCTTCAGTACTTTCCACAAGCAGCGCCTGTGGCGTCTGCTCGACGCGCCGGTGTACGGCGAAGTGCCGAGCGCTCCCGGCATCTGGGGCGAAATCTACTATCGTCTGCACAAGCTCGCGAAGCGCTGGCACGCCCAGGTGCGCCAGGTCGAGCAGCAGCATTCGCGTTTCATCCAGGCGATCCAGGCCTCGCCGAACGGCGTCGCGATGCTCGACGATCACGATCAGATCGAATGGTGCAACGCGATTTCCGAAAGCCACTTCGGGCTCGACGCGAAGCGCGATCTGCGCCAGCACATCACGCATCTGGTGCGTCATCCGGATTTCGTGCACTACCTCAATTCGCATCGTTACGAGGAAATGCTGATCATGCGCGGCATGGGCGAAAAGCGCCAGAACGTGCTGTCGGTGCAGGTGTTTCCGTACGGCGACAATCGCAAGCTCGTGCTCTCGCAGGACATCACCGAGCTCGAACGCACCGACGCGATGCGGCGTGACTTCGTCGCCAATGTCTCGCATGAACTGAAGACGCCGCTTACGGTGCTGTCCGGCTTTCTCGAGACGATGCGCGAGCTGCCGCTCGGCGAGGCCGAACGCGCGCGCTATCTCGAGCTGATGGAGCAGCAGGCGTCACGTATGCGCCATATCGTCAACGATCTGCTCGTGCTCGCGAAGCTCGAGGGCGACAACAAGTCGCCGAGCGATCACATGATCGACATGCGCGCGGTATTGCGACATCTGCGGGACGATGCGGACAGTCTGTCGAGCGACCATCACCGCATCGTCTTCGAGGTCGACGAGGAGCTGACCGTCACCGGCGTCGAAACCGAGCTGTTCAGCGCACTCGGCAATCTCGTGACGAATGCGATCCGCTATACGCCGGACGGCGGCACGATCAAGGTGAACTGGCGCTCGGTGGGCGGCCATGCGGTGTTCTCGGTCACGGACAGCGGTCTCGGCATTCCGGCCGCCGATATTCCGCGGATCACCGAGCGCTTCTATCGCGTCGATCGCAGCCGCTCGCGCGACACCGGCGGCACGGGCCTCGGTCTCGCGATCGTCAAGCATGTGTTGCAGCGCCACGATGCGCAGCTCGACGTGAAGAGCGAGGAAGGGCGCGGCAGCACGTTCACGGTGCGCTTTCCGGTGTATCGCACGGCACGCTGCCAGGCGGCGCCGGTTTGAGTGCGGCAGCGGCCATGAAATAAAAAAACCGCCTTCTTCAGGCGGTTTTTTTATTTGCGCTTCGTCGGCTTCATCGAGGCGCGTGCCATTGTCGCGCACACCTCGAAAACACAACGGCTATGCGCAGAACTTCGCGAGCAGACTCATCTGCGCATTGCGCGACGACTTGCCCGGCCGGCGCCGGCGATAGTGTCCGTCGCTTTGCATGAGCCACGCGGACTGGTTGTCGCCGAGAAACGCCGACAGCCCTTCCGCGATCACGCGCCGCTTCAGGCGCCGGTTATTGACCGGGAACGCGACTTCGACGCGGCGGAACAGGTTGCGATCCATCCAGTCGGCGCTCGACAGATAGACCTGCTCCTTGCCGTCGTCGTAGAAGTAGTAGGTGCGATGGTGTTCGAGGAAGCGCCCGACGATCGAGCGCACCGTGATGTTCTCCGAAAGTCCCGCCACGCCGGGCTGCAGCGAGCATACGCCGCGCACGATCAGATCGATCTTCACGCCGGCCCGCGACGCCTCGTACAGCTCGGCGATCACGGTCGGCTCCAGCAGCGCGTTCATCTTCGCGACGATGCGCGCCTTCTTGCCGGCGCGCGCATGCTCGGCTTCCTTGCGGATCGACTCGACGAGCTTCGGGTGCAGCGTGAACGGCGATTGCCACAGCTCGTGCAGCTTCAGTTCGCCGCCGATGCCGGTCAGTTGCTGGAACACGTGGTGCACGTCCTCGCAGATTTTCTGATCGGCGGTCATCAGACCGAAGTCGGTATAAAGACGCGCGGTGCGCGGATGATAGTTGCCGGTGCCGAGGTGCACGTAGCGCTTGAGCGTGGTCTTGCCGCCCGACGACACGCGCCGCACGATCAGCATCATCTTCGCGTGGCACTTGTGGCCGACCACGCCGTAGACCACGTGCGCGCCGACTGCTTCGAGCTGCGAGGCCCAGTTGATATTGGTTTCCTCGTCGAAGCGCGCGAGCAGCTCGACCACCACGGTGACTTCCTTGCCGTTGCGCGCGGCCTGCATCAGCGCGTCCATCAGCGGCGAGTCGGTGCCGGTGCGGTAGATGGTCTGCTTGATCGCGACCACGTTCGGGTCCTTGGCGGCCTGCAGCAGCAGTTCCAGCACGGGCTGGAAGCTCTCGTACGGGTGATGCAGCAGCACGTCGCCCTGATCGATCACGTCGAACATGCTGGCGCTGTTGGCGATCTGCGTCGGCGTCGACGGAATATGCGGCACGAACTTCAGATCGGGCCGGTCGACCATCTCGGGCAACTGCATGAGCCGCACCAGATTGACCGGGCCGTTCGCGTAGTAGCAGTCCTTGTTCGACAGGCCGCTTTCGTCGAGCAGGCGCCGCACGACGTGCGCCGGCGTTTCGGCCGACACTTCGAGGCGCACCGCGTTGCCGAGATGCCGCGCCGGCAGTTCGCCCTGCAGCGCGACGCGCAGATTGGTGATTTCGTCCTCGTCGACGAACAGTTCGCTGTTGCGCGTGATGCGGAACTGGTTGCAGCTGCGCACGACGAGACTCGGAAACAGCTCGCCGACGAAGCGCTGCAACAGCGAGCTCAGCAGCACGAAGCCATGCGGATAGCCCGACAGTTCCTGCGGCATGCGCACGAGCCGCGGCAGCGCGCGCGGCGCCTGCACGATGCCCATCATCGCCTGGCGGCCGAAGGCGTCCTTGCCTTCGAGTTCGACGACGAAGTTCAGGCTCTTGTTGAGCACGCGCGGAAACGGATGCGCCGGGTCGAGGCCGATCGGCGTGAGCACCGGCAGCAGTTCGTCGAAGAAGTAGTTGCGCGCCCATTCGGTCTGCGCGTCGCTCCAGGCTTCGGTGCCGTGAAAATAGATGCCTTCCTGTTCGAGCGCGGGCAGCACCGTGTCGTGCAGCATCGTGTACTGGCGATGCACGAGCTTCTGCGCCCGCTCGACCACGAGGCCGTACACGTGCTGCAGCGACATGCCGTCGGGCGACAGCGCGCCGGGGTTGTCGCGGATCTGCTCCTGGAGCCCGGCCATGCGGACTTCGAAGAATTCGTCGAGATTGCTGCTGGTGATGCAGATGAAGCGCAGGCGTTCGAGCAGGGGGACGGCGGGGTCGGCGGCTTGCGCCAGTACACGCTCGTTGAAACCCAGAATGCCCAGTTCGCGATTCAATAAGGGATAGCGGATGGACATCGGCAGCGGAAGTGGAATGTCTGGAATGGAGGCGGAAAGACGCTCGGAAATTCGCACAGTTTAATGACGCCCTTATGACATTCTTGCTATTTTGAGATTTTATGCCGTAATCGGCGTCTGTCGTCAATATGACGCACGGCTTGTGCGACCATTCCAGTCTCCCTGCGCTCAGAGGTGACATTGTGAGGCCCGGTACGCTTAGAATGGCGTCTTTGAACAGCGCGGCCGGCCGCGACGCGCAACGTGCGCCGAAAACGCCGGGCCGGCGCGCGGTGCTGCCGGCATCCACGCCCGGCGCCGCAGCCGCCGCGCTAGCGCGCATGGAGTCCGCTTACCCGATGGCCAATACCCCTCAACTCCTCGCTGCGGTCGATCTCGGTTCGAACAGCTTCCGGCTGATCGTGGGCCGGGTCGAGGAAACCGACGCGGGCAGCCAGATCTATCAGGTCGATGCATTGCGCGAGCCGGTGCGCCTCGCGGCCGGCCTGTCGAGCGACAAGATGCTCGACCGTGCCTCGCAGGTGCGCGGCTGGGACGCGCTGAAGCGTTTCGGCGAGCGTCTGCGCGACTTTCATCCCGACCACGTGCGCGCGGTCGCGACCAATACGCTGCGCATCGCGAAGAATGCCGGCGAATTTCTCGGCGAGGCGCAGGCCGCGCTCGGTTTTCCGATCGAAGTGATCGCGGGGCGCGAGGAAGCGCGCCTGATTTACGCGGGCGCCGCGCATTCGGTGCCGGCGAGCGCGGGCCAGCGGCTCGTCGTCGACATCGGCGGCGGCTCGACGGAATTCATCATCGGCTCGCACTACACGCCGATCAAGATGGAGAGCCTGTATATCGGCTGCGTGAGCCATAGCCGCGCATTTTTCCCGGCCGGCAACGTCGACGAATACACGATGCGCCAGGCCGAACTCGCGGCGCGCCGCGAAATCCAGATCATTTCCGCCGAGTACAAGAAGACCGGCTGGGAGCAGGCGATCGGCTCGTCGGGCACGGCGCGCGCGCTCGCCGAACTGGTCGAGGCGAACGGCTTCAACGATGCGGGCGTCACGCACGGCATTTCGCGCGGCGGCCTGGAGAAGCTCAAGCGCGCGCTGATCAAGGCCGAGAACGTGAACCGCCTGAAGCTCGTCGCGCTGAAGGGCGACCGCATACCGGTGCTCGCGGGCGGGCTGTCGATCATGATCGCGGTGTTCGACGAACTCGGCGTCGATTACGTCGACACCACCGACGGCGCATTGCGCCTCGGCGTCATGTACGACCTGCTCGGCCGCTCGCAGCACGAAGACATGCGCACGGTCACGGTGGAGGGCTTCATGCGCCGCTACGGCGTCGATCGCGCGCAGGCGGGGCGCATCGGCGATCTGTCGATGAGCTTCTACGACCAGTTCACCGAGCCCGACGAAGAGCGCCGCGCGGAAAACCGCATGTTCATCGGCTGGGCGGCGTCGCTGCACGAGATCGGGCTCTCCATTTCGCATAGCGCCTATCACAAGCATTCGGCCTATATCGCGAGCAATGCCGACATGCCGGGTTTCTCGCGTACCGATCAGGCGCGCCTCGCGGCGCTCGTGCTCGGTCATGCGGGCAAGCTCGGCAAGCTCTCGCAGGCGCGCGACGTCGAATGGCCGCTGCTGTTCTGCCTGCGGCTCGCGGCGCTGCTGTGCCGCCGCCGCGCGGACGTCGGCCTGCCGTGGATCTCGGTGGCGCAGGCCAACGGCGGTTACGAGGTGCGCTTGCCGAACGAATGGGTCGTCAACAATCCGCTGACCGATTACAGCCTGATTCAGGAAGCGGCGGAGTGGGAGAAGGTTGGGATTCCGTATCGTGTGGTTTATACGGAAGATTGATGGGCATGCGAGGCCGCGCGTCATGTCGCGGCTTCATGTCCTTGCCTTCGAGCGTTTCGTTTCAGTTCGCGCATGAATGAAAAAAGCCCGGCATTTGCCGGGCTTTTCGTTTGCGGCGCGCTCACACTGCCTGCTCAGCGCGGCAGCGCGTCGCCGAGGAAGTGGCGGGCATAGCGCGCATTGATGTCGGACAGACGGAACAGCGTCAGGAAGTCCGCGGTGTTGAAGTCGGGGTCCCATGCCGGTGCGCCGCAAATCTTCGCGCCAAGACGCAGATAACCCTTCACGAGCGGCGGCGGGGCCACGACGGCGCCCGTCTGCAGATCGTCGACCGGCAGCGGCGTATGCGGGAACGCGCGATATTCCGGCGCGGTCAGCGCATTGTCGCGCAGCGAGCAGTACAGGTTGGCCGCATAGTGGCCGCCGTCGACCATCGCGACGCTCGCGCAGCCGAGCATCGTCTCGTAGCCGTTGTGCTTCATGTACGCGGCGAGACCGGCCCACAGCGACATGATGACCGAGCCGCTGCGATAGTCGGGGTGCACGCACGAGCGGCCCACTTCGACCATCTTCGCGCGCAGGTGCGTGAGACGCGACACGTCGAATTCGCTTTCCGCATACAGGCGGCCGATGCGCGCGGCCTGGTGCGGCGGCAACGCGCGATACGTGCCGACCACCTTCAGCGTGTCGAGATCGCGCACGAGCAGATGATCGCAGTACGAATCGAATGCATCGACATCGAGGCCCGTGGGGCCGGACAGGCGCGCGCCCATTTCGTCGGCGAACACGCGGTAGCGCAGATGCTGTGCCTCGCGCAATTCTTCGTCGGTACGCGCCCACGACACTTCCAATCGATGCTGGGCGGTGACCGTTTCCTCGGCGCGCGGCAAACGGCGCGATTCGAGGAGCGAAGCGAAGGGCAAGGTGGGCGTCGGCAGTTCTCGCATTGGCGGTCCTGATCGAAAAGAGTGTGAAATTCTTTTTTCGCCAATGTAGTAACGCCGGGTGACGCTTGCATGAAAAACCGGTGACGATTGGATGACTGCCCGTAAGCCGCTCGCGTGCGCTTCCCGATGTTTGGGTGTCCGGAGGAAGCCGCGTCAGACCAGCTCGGGACTGATCGCGGCCCGCAGGACGGCCTGTTCCGCGCCGTCGCGCTCGCGGCTCGCGATCCACCAGACGCCGGCTTTTTTCAGCGGCCAGCTCGCCGGGCTATTGCCGAGCAATTGCGCGGCGACGTGGCCGAGCGTCGGCTGGTGTCCCACGATTACAACAGTCTGCGCGATGCCGTCGGGCCAGCCGGCGGCGTCGAGCACTTCGCGCGCGCTCGCGTTCGGCGCGAGTTCGCGCACTACGCGGTACTGGTCGCTGAGGGTCTCGGCGGTCTGGATCGTGCGTATCGCCGGGCTCGCGAGCACCACGGAGTCCTCGGGCAGGCGGGCGCGCAGCCATTTGGCGACGCCCTGCGCCTGCTTGCGGCCGCGTGTCGTGAGCGCGCGGGCGAGATCGCTGGCGGCGACATCTTCGGCTTCGGCGTGACGCCAGAGGATCAGGTCCATGTATGTCTCCTTGAGGGGCGCGCGATGGTGGCGGGGCAGCGGCGGTGCCGGATGCGGACACTGTCGCATGTGTTGATGACGGTTTGCAAGACGAGGGGGCCTGGCGGAAAGAGGCTCCCGTTCGCGATCCTGGAAACATTGCTTGCGTATTGCCGCGATGATGCTTAGACTTAATCTGTAAGGCAGCTTGGCAGAAAGTCAAAATATGGCCGGGTGTCAGGTGGCGGCATAGATCGAGGAGACGCGATGAAGATTGCTTCGGTGGAGACGACCATCGTTCGCCTGCCGTTTTCTCACGGCGGTTCGCCCACGGGCTTTGGCGGGACGGTCTGGGGCACGATCGACGTGCTGCTCGTCGAGATTCGCACGGACGATGGCCTGAGCGGCTGGGGCGAAGCGTTCGGCTTCAACGTCGATCCGTCCACGCAGGCCGCGATCGATCAGATGATTACGCCGCTCATCATCGGCGCTGATCCGGCCGAGCTCGACGCGATCTGCGAGATGCTGGAGAAAAAACTCCATCTGTTCGGCCGCAATGGCCCGGTTACGTACGGCATATCGGGTATCAACATCGCGTTGTGGGATCTGGCCGCGAAGGTGGCGGGCCAGCCGCTCTACAAGCTGCTCAACCCCGCCGCCGAAGTCCCGGCCCTGTCTGCCTATGCGAGCCTGCTGCGCTACGGCAACCCGCGGGACGTGGCCCACAATTGCTCGCGTGCATTGGGTGACGGCTATCGTTCGCTCAAGCTTCATGAGATCGAGCCTGCCAACATCGAGGCGGCTCGCAGCGCCGCGGGGGAGGCCACGCGCCTGATGGTCGACTGCAATTGCGCCTGGACGCTGGACGCCGCTCGCGAGATCGCCGGGTCCTTGCGCGCATGCAACCTGTACTGGCTCGAAGAGCCGATCTGGCCGCCCGAAGACCGGGCGTCGCTCGCGGTGCTGCGCGAAGACGGCGCCGCGCCGATCGCGGCCGGCGAGAACGTGGCAAACGTCCACGGTTTCGCCGATCTGCTCGACGCGCGCGCGCTCGACTTCGTGCAGCCGAGTGTCATCAAGTGCGGGGGCGTCAGCGAGATGCTGAAGATTTTCGCGCTCGCGGATCGGGCCAAGGTGCGCATCGCGCCGCATTCGCCGTATTTCGGACCGGGCTTTCTCGCCACGCTGCATCTGATCGCGGCGTCCGGACACGACGACGTGCCATTCGAGCGGCTGTATGTGGACCTTCCCGAGAATCTCTATGGCGACTGGATTCATCCAGTCGACGGCATGCTGCGCGTTCCCCAGAATCCCGGGCTCGGAGTCGATCCCGATCCCGCTGTCATCGCAAGATTTCGCAGCTGATCGTTTTCTTCACGTAAGGACTGCTTGATGGCTATCATCGATTTCCGGGCTCGCCCGCCCACGCCCGAATACCTGCGCGCACTGGAGCTGCCGCTCACGCAAACCGTGATGCGCAAGCTCGGCTCGCCGCAGCCGCAACCGCGCACGATCGACGAGTGGATGCAGGACCTGACGCGGCTCGATGTCGAGCGCGTCGTATTCGCCGGCCGCCAATCGAGCGGCACGAGCGCCAATGACGTCACGAACGAATACGTCGCCGAAGTCATGCACGGCTATCCCGATCGCGTGGTGGGGCTGGCGGGTATCGATCCTCTGCTCGGCATGCGTTCGGTGCGCGAAGTGCGGCGCGCGGTCGAAGAACTCGGCTTGAAAGGCGTCGCGCTCGATCCGTACGGCGGCCGCATCGCCGCGAATGATCGGCGGCTCTACCCGATCTACGCGAAATGCGCGGAACTCGGCGTGCCGGTCGTGATAACGAGCGGTCCGCTGCCGTTCGCCGGCCCGCGGCTCGAACACGGCAGCGTCCTGCCGATCGACGACGTGGCCTGCGATTTCCCCGAACTCACGATCGTCATCGACCATTCCGGCTGGCCCTGGGTCACCGAAACGATCGCGCTCGCGTTCCGGCACGAGAACGTCTATGTCGATACTTCGTTCTACTTTCATCTGCCGGGCTGCGCGCAGTTCGCCGAGGCCGCCAACACCTGCATTCCCGATCGCATCCTGTTCGCGAGCGGCTTTCCGGTCGTGCCGATTCCGACCGCGCTCGAACGCGTACGCATGCACCCGTTCTCGCCCGACGCACTCGAAGGCGTGCTGTACCGAAACGCGGATCGCCTCTTGCGCAAACTCGGCATCGTGGGAGATTCAAAGTGAGCGCAATGATCGTACTGAGTGACACCGTCGGCAGCGAGCCGTTCTGGCAGCGGGTCGTGGCCGCCGCCAATGCGGACGACGACTTCCGCCAGCGCGGCGCGCATCTGCGCGAGCTGGCGTTCGGCTTCGAGGTGGGCGGCCGCCGTATCGGCCTGCGTATCGAGCGCGGCAGCCTCGCGCTTGTCGAGCCGGATGCGCCGGCGTTCGTCGTAGCGGGTCCCGCTGACGAATGGGCGCGGCTCGTCGCCGGCGAGAAGCCCTACGGCGCGGCCATCAACGTCGTGCACGGCCAACTCCGGGTCAGCGGCGACGCCCTGGCCGCGACGTGGGCCAATCGTCCGCTCTGGCAGCTGTTCCGGTTGACACGGCACCTGGTTGCCTCTGGAGATTCCCATGACTGAAATCGTCGGACGCTACGTCGATGTGGACGGCGTGCGCACGTACTACGAAAGTGCGGGCAGCGGTAAGCCGATCCTGCTCATGCATACCGCGGGACGCGAGAACCGCCAATGGCAAGGCGTGATGCAGCGCCTCGCGCCGGAGTTTCATTGCGTCGCGCCGGACTTGCCGGGGCACGGCAAAAGCTGGCCGCTCGCAGGCAACGTCTGCCTCAGCGATATCGAGTCGATCCAGGCCTGGCTATGGCATTTCGCGCAGACGCTGGGGCTCGAACGCCCGGCGGTGATGGGATGCTCGATCGGCGGCAACCTCGCGCTACTGCTGGGCGCTCGCCATCCGGAGGTGCGGGCGGTGATCGCCTTGCAGGGCGCCGCGCATACGCCGACTTTCACCGACGGCGCGCTCGAGATGATGACGCACCCGCAGGTGAACCTGATGCACGCGAATCTCGACTTCTCGATGAGTCTCGTGGGCTCCGCCGCATCGGACGAGGCGCGTGCGTTTTCCGAATGGGGCGTGCTGTCGATCATCCCGGTTGCCCAGCAAGGCGACCTTCGCGCCTACGCACATTGCGATTCCAGGGCGCTGCTGGAAAACGTTCGGTGTCCTGTGCTGATTGCACGCGGCACCGAAGACTGGCTCGTATCGCAGGACATGGTCGAGGCGGCGCGCGACGGGCTGACCCAGGCGCCGCGCGTCGAGCTGCGCGCATTGTCCGGTCTTGGACATTTCCCGCATCTCGAAGACGCGGAGCTCGTTGCCGGCATGGCGGGCGAGTTCCTGCGCGAGATCGGCTGACGACACGACAACACACATAGAAAACGGAGACCTGCATGTTACGCCGATGGATCATCCTGTTGCCGATCATGATGGTGACATTCCTGATCGCCTTTCTCGATCGCACCAATATCAGCTTCGCCATCCCGACCATGGGGCCGGAGCTCGGGCTCACGGCCAGCGTGCTCGGCTTCTCGTCGGGCGTGCTGTTTCTCGGTTACGCGATTACGCAGGCCGCCGGCGGCTGGCTGGCCGACCGGGGCCACGCGAGATCGCTGGTGGCGGTGCTGATGGTCGCATGGGGCATCGTTGCCATTGCGCAGGGCTTCGTGACCAGTGCCACCCAGCTCGTGATCGTGCGCTTTCTGCTCGGTCTCGCGGAAGGGGGCATTTTTCCGACCTTCCTCGTGATCGTGCGCGCCTGGTTCAATGAACGGGAGCGCGCTCGCGCAAACGGCATCTGGCAGTTGTGCTATCCGATTTCAGCGGCGGTCAGCGGGCCGATGGCCGGCCTGATTCTGCAACACGGAAGCTGGAAAACGCTCTTTATCGTCGAAGGCATTCTTCCGCTGGTGTGGGCGGCCGTCTGGCTATGGGGCATGGCGGAAAAGCCCGCCGCCGCGAAGTGGCTGAGCGATCAGGATCGCGCCGCGCTCCTGAAGCATCTCGCTGCCTCGGATTTGGCGTCCAGCGCGGCCGCCCGTCAGGAAGCGACGCGCGAGGTCGTGTTCGAGCAGTTGCGCTCGCCCGCCGTGATCCTGATCTTCTTCGTGTTGCTGTTCTGGAACATCGGTTTTCTCGGCTTCGTGATCTGGCTGCCGAGCGTCATCAAGCAATACGCGTCCTCACTCGATTCTGTCGCCCTGGGCTGGTATAGCTCGCTGCCGTTCGCGGTTTCTGTCATTTCCTTAGTCATCCTGTCGAATCTCGCCGATCGGGCCGTGAGCCGGCGCGGCTATGCCGTGTGGCCGCTGGTCGTCTCGGCGCTGGCGCTGATCGTGGGCGCGGCCACCTATGGGAACGTGTCCTTCGGTATCGCGATGCTGCTGCTGACGATCGCCGCATGTGGCATCTATGGCGTGTATCCGGTCGTCTGGTCGATCGCCACCGATGCGGTGCCGCCCGGCGTGACCGGCATCGTGATGGGGATTGTCAACATTGGCGGCGTGCTTGGCGCCTTCGCCGGACCGTATCTCGTCGGTTACGCACGCTCGGTATCGCCGTCGTTCGCATCGGGACTCGTGCTGATGGGGGTGTGCCTTGTGGTCGCCGCCGTTTGCACCTGGTTCGCGAGCGCGCCGGACAGCTTGCGACAGGCCAATGCGGTCCGGCACTCCGCCTGATCCCTTTCAACATCGAACGGACTGATACCCGCATGAAGCTCGCAAGTTTTCGCGTCGATGGACGCGCGTCCTATGGCGTCGTCGAGGAAGACCGGATTATCGACGTGGCGCCGATTTCCTCCGAGGTCGGCGCGACGCTCAGGCACGCGCTTGCGCTTGGGCGTTTGCCGGACATCGCCCGTTGGGCGCTTGAGTCCACGGAGCATTTGCCGCTCGACCAGGTAGACATGCTGCCGGTCATTTCCGATCCCGGCAAGATTCTGTGTGTCGGCATCAACTACCATGCACATGTGAAGGAAACGGGCCGCGCGCTGCCGTCGCATCCGATGATCTTCACACGCTTCGCCGATTCCCAATGCGGCCATCTCGGCGCGCTCGTGTGTCCGCCCGAGTCCACGCAACTGGATTTCGAAGGCGAGCTGGCCGTGGTGATCGGCCGCGAGGCACATCGCGTGCCGTCTGCATATGCACTCGAATACGTCGCGGGATATGCGTGCTACAACGACGGGAGCATTCGTGACTGGCAACGTCATACGACGCAATTCACGCCCGGCAAGAATTTTCCGTCGACGGGCGCATTCGGCCCCTGGCTCGTCACCGCCGACGAGATTCCGGACCCCTCGAATCTCGCGTTGACTACCCGTCTGAACGGCACGGTCATGCAGCGCGCGAACACGAGCGACCTGATCTTCGGCATTGCGGAGCTCATCGAGTATTGCTCGTCGTTCACGCCGCTACGACCCGGCGACGTCATCATCACGGGCACGCCAGGCGGTGTCGGCGCGTTTCGCGAGCCGCCTGTCTGGTTGAAGAAGGGCGATACAATAGAGATCGAAATCTCCCAGATCGGCACTCTCGTCAATACCGTCGCGAACCATCCATGCTAACTGACGTCTTGCGCGCATCGTCATATCGCGCTTCCTGTTCCGCGCTTCATCGCGAGGGATTGCATGTGCAACGCGCCCGGCAGATTGGGGTCATCCGTGTCTAATGTGCCGTCCTTTGCCGGATCGATCGAAAAGATCGGCCGCCGTCGTGCCGTCGACGAGGTGCGCGAGCGGCTTATCGCCAGCATTCAGTCCGGGGAGTTGGGCATCAACGAGCGGCTGCCGTCGGAAAACGAGTTGGCGCGGCTCTTCGGCGTGAGCCGGCCAGTCATCCGTGAAGCGCTCGTGAGTCTGGACGCGATGGGCCTGACCGTTGCCAGAAGCGGGTCCGGTACTTTCGTCGTGGCCACGGAGGTCAAACCTGAACTCGTATTCGGCGGCTACGCGCCGGCGCATCTGAATCAGGTGAGGCGCTACGTCGAGATTCCATCGGCCGAGGAAGCGGCACGGTGTTGCAGCAAGGCGCAGCTTGACGAAATCGCATCGATTCTCGACCGGCTGGAGAGCGAAGACGACGCCGCGAGCCGTAACAAGCTGGACGCCGATTTTCATGTGGCGATTGCCCGGGCCACCGGTAATCCGCTGCTTGCCAAGATCATCGGAAACTTGCGCACCATGGTCGAAGAAGAAGCCTTCACGGCGGCCCGTCTTCCGCAACGGCGCTCGCAGGCGCATAGCGAGCACCGCGCCATCTATGCGGCAATTGCCGCGAGAGACCCCGCGCTCGCGAGGGCGGCCATGACCGCGCATATGGATTCGATCGATCAATCGATCGCCGATCTCGAGGAGAGTCCGCGCAAGCAGCGTGGTTGAGTTGGGTGGGCTACCGCAACCGGGTGGTGCAGGCGCTATTCGACCTCGGACCGACCAGCCGCGCAGAACTTGCGCGGCATGCCGACGTCAATCGGTTCACGATGACCGGGATACTTCAGCCGCTGCTTAACAGGGGCCTGCTCGTGGAAGACGAACTTGCCGCTGACGCAAAGTCCCTGTGTGGCGCTCTGCTCATGCATGACCGCGTACGTGCCGTGCTCGTCTCGATGGGCGGCCGCATTCAGGCTGAAAACTGGTGCCGTTCGACTCCTGCGATGTGCCGCAGTCCGAATTGCTGAAAATCATTTTCACATGCGCCCGGCTCACCTTGACGCGTGCCGGGAGAGCGCCCTTCGGCATTGGCGTGGCCGTGGCGGGCATGCTCGATACCGATAGCGGATCGATTGTCGATAACGCAATGACACCGGGTTTGAGTGATCTGCGGATTCGGGACGGAGTCCAAGGTCGCTTCGGCTTGCCGACATTCGTCGACTACCATCCGCGTGCCCTCTTACTTGAAGACAGGTGGTGCGGAGCGGGGCGAGGGAAAAATAGTTTCGCAGCCCTGTACGTCACTGAGAGGATCGGCTCCGCGCTCTTTCTCAATGGTCGCGTGCCGCGCGTGCCGAAGGGAATGGGCGGCGAACTCGGCCATACTCGCGTGCACGTGGGCGGAGTCCTCTGTCACTGTGGGCAGCGTAGCTGCCCGGAGATGATGCCACACTTGGATGGCTGCGCAGTGAGGCGAGCTCAGTTAGCTTGAGCAACGCCGACAAGCTCGATTAGCTGTGGGCTATCTTGCCGGAATGCGCGGGGCGGCTGGACTGGTGCTGGCGGAGATGCTGCAGATCGCGACCTGACTGGTTGCGAGGTTGGCCGAACCGTTCCTGACTACCCCCAACTATCCTCACGCCACGACAGATCAGTTAATGATAATAATTCTCATATGCATTGACGATCAACTTCCGCCTGCTTACAATCTGATTTTTCCAATCGGCTGAAATGCAGCGACGAGACAGGTTCGCGCCGTCGATCACGCCGTGGTGAAGATATGTACTCCTGATTGAAAACTTTTCGCTCGGTGCCCTGTGCCGTTGCGAGCCGTGTCTCGTCGATCGCGGAGCAATGTTTCATCGTCCGTTCCATGCCCCTCGTTTCACCGTGTATGCACCCAACCTTTCGCCGCCGACGCTCGGCCCAATCATCATCGACCACAACGCCGTTTGCCATCGCCGCCGCCCTGGCTGTCGTGAGCCTCGGCTTGCCTTATGCGGCATGCGCATCGACGACCGACAGCGACACCGCGATCTCCGGCGATTCGGTGCGGAATGGGGCATCCGCCAACCCGACCCGTCCCGCGGCAAGCACCACGGCGGATAGCGGGCCCGGCAGCGAACTGAAGGCGATCGTCGTCACGTCAAAGCAGGAGAAAGCAAGCGCGTATGCAGCGAGGTCGATACAGAGCGGCCCGTACGCCGGACTCGATGTGCTGGACGTACCTGCCACCGTCAACGTCGTGACGTCGGAACTGCTGAAGGCGCAGGCGGCCTCCGGCCTCTATGGCGGTTTGCGCAACGTGGCGGGCGTCGTTCGACAGCAATTGAGCGGCATCGCATATGATCAGTTATCCATAAGAGGCATCTCGCTCGACAACCGCAACAGCTATTTGCTGAACGGCGTCCTGCCCGTGGACAACAACATCTGGATGCCGATGGAGAACAAGGAGCGCGTCGAAGTGCTCAAAGGCGCCTCGGCGTTGTACTACGGCTTTATCGTCCCGGCCGGCGTGGTGAACATGGTCACGAAGCGCGCCGGGAGCGATCCCGTCACTTCGGCCTCGATCGTGGCGGATTCGCACGGGTCCATTGGTGCACACGCGGATATCGGCCGCCGTTTCGGCCCCGACAACCAGTTCGGCCTGCGCGTGAATGCGATGGACGAGCACGTCGAAACGCCTATCGACGGCGATCGCGGCTTTCGCCGCTTTGCCAGCGTGGCGCTGGACTGGCGCGCGACTAACCGTCTTTCGTTCAAGTACGACCTCGAACACATCGACCAGAATGTCGTCGAGCAGGCCGGCATTACGCCTCTCGCCGCGGTCAGCGGTGTCATCGCGCTTCCGCGTTTGCCCGATCCTTCCACGTTGCTGGTTCCGAACGACAGGAAAACGAATGCAACGGCGACCAGCCAGTTGCTGCGCGCCGACTATCTCTTTTCGGACAACTGGCGTGCCAATGTGGAAATCGGC
The DNA here is from genome assembly GCF_011752945.1 of Paraburkholderia sp. Cy-641. Lineage (NCBI taxonomy): Bacteria > Pseudomonadati > Pseudomonadota > Betaproteobacteria > Burkholderiales > Burkholderiaceae > Paraburkholderia > Paraburkholderia sp. Cy-641. The sequence goes on along the minus strand of NZ_VWWM01000020.1, from coordinate 90,290 downwards.
CAGTCGATCACGCAGCGCAACCGTTGGCTATGGGTCTTCCAGAAATACAACGTCAACACCGGCGCGGGCACCTTACAGGGCAGCCAGCAGGATGGACAGTTCTACGAGAGCAAGGTCGTACGCGCGGAAATCAACGGGCTGTTCGATACGGGCCGCCTTCACCATGACGTCACGTTTGGCGTGAACAAGACGTGGCAGTTTCAGCCCGATTTCACGACTTATTACTTTACGGCCTCGCAGAACCTCTACAACCCGATCAGCATCACGAACCTGAAGGAGGCGGGCTCGAAGGCGTTCTATGCGCAGCACACCTCGAATAGCGGGGCTTACGTATTCGATCGCATCGACCTGACGTCCTGGCTGCAATTCACGCCGGGCCTGCGTTACGCTTCGTATCATGCCACGCAGGCGTATACGCCCACGCAGGACGCCAATCACGTTTCGCCGGCCGCGAGCCTCGTGTTCAGGCTCACGCCGCAAACCAGCGTCTATGCGAGCTATATCGAGGGGCTCGAATCGGCAGGCAGCGCGCCCGCGACCGCGGCGAATGCCTATCAGGTGCTGCCTGCCGCCGTGAGCCGGCAGGAAGAGCTCGGCGTGCGCCATCGCTTCGACAATGGCGGGATTTTCTCGGCGGCGCTGTTCCAGATCCGGCAGCCGGCCGCCAGCGCGAATGCCGACAATGTCTACGCATTAAACGGCGTGGGCCGCTACCGGGGAGTCGAATTCTCGTACCAGGGCGACATCACGCGCGATCTCTCGATCGTGACGACAGGCATGTGGCTGGACGCAACGCTGGTCGATAGCACCGATCCGACCACGCTCGGCAAGCGCCCGGAGAACACGCCGCGTTATACCGGAAGCGTCTTTCTGAATTATCGCGTGCCGCACGTCAACGGATTTTCTGTCAATGGCGGGGCGTATTTCGTCGGCTCGCGTCCGATCAACGATGCGAACCAGGCCTACATTCCGGGCTATACGTTGTTCACGGCAGGAGCCCGCTACGACACGAAAATCTATGGCAAGGCGGCGAGTTTCCAGCTCAACGTGGAAAACGCCTTCAATAAGCACTACTGGGCGTCGGCCGGGTCGAGTCAGTTGGGTATCGGACTCGAACGCACCGTCATTCTCACCTCGACCTTCGACTTCTGAACCATGCCGGCTTGCGTGCCGGCATAAACCTGCTCCTGCTCATCATGCTTGATTTTGCTTTCCGTGTCTGGTCCGCTGCGACTCGCAGCTCTCATTCCTCAGCGACGTCCCGTTATCGGGGCATGCGGTTTGCCGCGCTCGTGTTCGCTGTGAGTGTCGCTGGTTTTTCTCACGAGGTCATGGCGCAGTCCGTTCCCGCCGGCTCGCCGCCCGGCGTCGCGCTGCACAAGCGCGTTCTCTACGTGACCCGGCTTTCCCATCGCGATCGCGAGGAGGATGACAAGGTGCGGGCCCACCTGGAATCGCGCGGGATGTCGGTCACCATGGTGGACGAAAACACGCCGGCAAGCGCGTCGAATGGCATGGATCTCGTGATCATCTCTTCGGTCGTCAGCGCCCGCGACATGGTAAGCACGGGCTTTCGCGACGTGCCGATCCCGCTTCTCACCTGGGAGTCCGATCTTTACGATTCGTTGCGCTTCACCGGCCAGAAGAAGGGGGAAGACTTCGGCGAACTGCAGAAGGAGCACTACGTGAGCGTGGTCAACGCGCCGAGCCCGATAGCCGGTGGCGTACCCGCGGGAAAGCGTTGGGTCTATCCGCGTGATGACGAGATGGGGTGGGGCAGGCCAGGCCCCGGCGCGACCGTGATCGCGACCGTTCCCGGCGAACCGTCCCACGCCGTCGTGTTCGCCTATGAGAAGGGCTCCACCATGGATTACGACTTTATCGCCCCGGCACGGCGAGTCGCGCTGTTCCTCGGCAACCGGTCATTCGAAAAGCTGAGCAGCGATGGCCAGACACTATTCGATGCGGCCACGGACTGGGCGCTCGGCCAACCATCGTCGCCGGCAGCGCGTCAAGCTGCTCCATGAAATCGCGGGCACGGCATTCACTGTGCAGGAATAGGAATGCCCCGGACAACCGTTCTACCTGATCGAAAGATGCAAATTTCTACTCGAGTCGCCGCCGCGAGTACCGGCAATACGATCCGCGCTGCCACGCGCTCGCGCCGCAGCCAGTTTCTCAAATGGCTGCGCAAGATACATGGCTGGGTCGGTCTGTGGGGGGCCGTCCTTGGGCTGCTGTTCGGTGTGACGGGCATATTGCAGAACCATCGGGCCGTCATGAAATTCCGCGTAGGCCAAGGGCCCGTGGTCTCGACCGTACAGTTGCCGGTTGCTGCCGGCTCGCTGAACGACCCGCGCGATTTAGGGAAGTGGGTTCGATCCGGGCTTCATCTCGACCGGCCGCCCTCCAGCGTGTCGCGTCAGCCTGCGCAGCCCGTGACCTGGGGCGATCAATCGGTCGTCCAGCCCGAGCGCTGGACTGCGCGATTCATTTCCCCGCGCTACTTCGTCAACGCCGAATATTGGAAAGGCGGCACATTCGTGTCGGTCGAGCGGCGGGAGCAGGGCGTCATCGGCATGCTGGAGGCGTTGCACCGAGCCAATGGCGCCAGCGCCGGATGGGTCCTGCTCGCCGACTCCATCGCGGGGAGCCTCGTGCTGCTGTCGCTAACGGGCGTGATTCTGTGGACCGAGCTCAATCGCAAGCGCACGCTCGGGGCATGCCTATTCTTTGGTTCGATCATTGCCATGATCGTGTTTGCGCTGGAGTCCGTTTGACGGAGCCAGAAAAAGAAAAAGGACTTATGGCGAAACGCCATAAGTCCTTGATTTTCTTTGGTCGGAGCGAAAGGATTCGAACCTTCGACCCTCTGATCCCAAATCAGATGCGCTACCAGGCTGCGCTACGCTCCGACAAGCCAAAGATTATAGGCGGAGCCAGCCGATCGCGTCAATCGTTTGGTCTGTTTGGTCTATATGTACCCCTCGGCGCAAGGCAAAGAACCCGGGCCACGAGCCTGAAACATGCAATACCCCGCGCGCACCGTCCCCCGCCACTCGGCGCGCGAACTCATCGCGACGCCGAGTGCAGCTTCATCCATCGGGAGCGCAATCCGGGCATCCAACGCAGCGGTTCGAGCGCCGCCAGATCATCGTCGCCGGGTGCCTGCGAATGCGGCGCTCAATGTCGCGGCCACTTCCAATGCGGCATATGCAGATGCTGATGCGTCCAGTGATGCAGCATGCCTTCGCCGTCGTGTTCGCGCCGGTAGGTTTTCGATTCGAAAACCGACAGCGCCACTAGCACGAGCAGACCTACTGCGAGTCCGATCAGACCTGCGATCGATTCAGCGTCCATGGCAGTCTCCTGAAACGTTCGGCCATGAGCCTATAGTAGATCAGGGCACGCGAAATCTCACGAAATGGCCGCTCGGGCCTGCGCGCGACGGCGTCATGCCGCGCGCTTTGCGGGTAGACTCTCGGCGCGCCGGCGGACGGTTTGTCCGCCTACCTTTTGCTCCGGAGACGACTGCCGATGATCCGCGTTCTAACCCTTGCCTTGCTGCTGTGCGCCGGCGTTGCCGGCTGCGCGGACAATCCGTCCGGCCACCACGGCGGCCCGCCGCACGATCCCGCCGATTACCACGGCGTGCCGACCGACGATCGGCCGCCCTCGATGGTGCCCGCGCCGCCGGCGGAGTGAGCACGCTGCGCATGCCACGCGGGTCGGCGCCGGCTAGCTACGCGTGAAGCGGCGGGGCGCGCGTTAAAAATGCCCATCAGGCGCGCCCATAAGAAGCTCAGGCAGGAAGCGCAGCCAGCAAGCGTAGCGAGAAGCCGCACGGAAAGACCGCTGACAAACTGACCAAGAAAGCGTGACAAAGAAAGCGCGCGAAGCGCGTCAGCGAGCGAGTCTGCGAAATGAAAACGGCGAGGGGAGGGAGGCGAAGTGCCGGCGCGGGCACGCCGGCACCTCTGACCCGCGCTGACTGTTCGCGCGGAGAGCACGGGCTGAAATCATTCTAGGGTGCGTGCGTTATGTGATATGTATGCGCTTGTTTCAATCCGTAACCGGCTGTCGTCCCGTGAAAAACCGGCGCAGCGCAGCGTTCCCGATTTCGCGCGCTCGCGGCGCGGCCGGGTTGCGGCGCAATAAAGAGATATTCGACACAAAGAGATACGCGACGCGCTATGCCGCCGCAATCCCGCGCGAAACGCGCGGCAAATAACGCACGAGCGTCACCCCGCGCGCGGCCATGAAGATCAGCAGCGCAAGCCACAGCCCGTGATTGCCGTACCACGCGAGCAATGCCGACGATGCCGCGACGAATACCGCGAGCGATACCGCCATCGACAACATCAACTCGCGCGTACGCGTCGCGCCGATGAACACGCCGTCGAGCAGGAAGCCCCACACCGAGATCACCGGCGAGAGCGCCGCCCACGGCAGATAGGTGTCGGCGGCCGCGCGCACCGCTGCCTGATCGGTCAGCCGCCCGATGATCCACGCGCCCGCGCCCCAGTAGACGAGCGCGAATCCCACCGCCCCGATGGCCGACCATAGCGCGGTGATCCTGACCGCCTGCGTGAACGCGCGGCGGTCGCGCGCGCCGATTGCCGCGCCGACGAGCGCCTCGGCCGCGTGCGCGAAGCCATCGAGTCCGTATCCCATGAAGGTCTGGAAGTTGAGCAACAGAGCGTTGGCCGCGAGCGTCGCATCGCCCTGACGCGCGCCGAGATGCGCGAACCAGCCGAACGACGACAGCAGGCACAGCGTGCGCACGAAGATGTCGCGATTGAGCACGACGAGCCGCCTGAGCGCCGCGCCATCGAATACGGCGGCGCGGCTCAGCTTCGGCAGGCCGCGCGGTCTGCCGTGCCACAGCAGGGCGAGGCCGAGCACGAAGCCGAGCGCGTCGGCGGTTGCGGTGGCCGCGCCGATGCCGGCCACGCCCCAATCGAATGCATAGACGTAGAGCAGCACGGCGACGATATTCACGCCGTTGATGAACGCCTGCGACAGCAGCGCGAGCCGCACCCGCTGCGTGCCGAGCAGCCAGCCGAGCACGACGTAGTTGCCGAGCGCGAGCGGCGCGGCCCAGATGCGCGCATGGCAATAGATCTGCGCGTGCCGTTGCACGGCATCGCTGCCGCCGATCAGGCGCAGCGCGCAGCCGATCAGCGGTGCCTGCAATAGCAGCACCGCCGCGCCGATCGCGGCCGCCATCAGCAGCGCGCGCACGACGGTGTTGCGCAGTTCGTCATGGTTGTCCGCGCCGTGCGCCTGCGCGACGAGGCCCGTCGTGCCCATGCGCAGGAAGCCGAAGCCCCAGAACACGAAGTTGAAGAAGAGCCCGCCGAGCGCGACGCCGCCGAGATACGAGGCATCGTCCAGATGGCCGGCGACGGCGGTGTCGACCACGCCGAGAATCGGCTGCGTCAGGTTGGCGAGGACGATCGGAAACGCCAGCGCGAGCACGCGCCGGTGCCAGCGCACCGGCAGCGCGGGCGCGAGGGGGCCGGCGGTTTCTACCGTGTCGCTCAAGCGCGTTCCTGCACGCAAACCCACGGGGACACGACCACGGCCCAGAGGTCGGGGTCGCGCGCCGCGAAGTCGGCGGCGGTTTCGGACTGCACGCGCTCGACGAGGCCGGCGGAGAGCCATTGCGTGACCTGCGCGGTGTCGTCGCTGGCGATCGCTTCGGCGACACTCACGAGATCGAGGTCGCGCGCGACGCGCAGCAGCATGCCGCGCGCAAAGAAGCGTTCGAGTTCGCTCCAGCCGATCTTGGCGGTTTCGCCGAGCAGCTTGGCGTACAGGGGGCTGTGGGGGGCGTCGTTGGAAGTCATCGTAAGCGGGGTCGAACGGGGTCGTTACTATAAACCATCGGCGCGGGCTCGCCGGACGGGCCGCAGGTCCGGCTCGTGCGGGTTGGCGGAGCGATGGCTGCGATGTTTATCGAAGCCTTCGATTCCTCCGTCGATTTCTGATGCCCGGATTTTGAACCTTCAGGTTATTGGATTCAACGGCGCGATCGGGCGATGCGCGCAACCGTTGCATACGCTTCGCCTGTGATGCAATTGTCAGATTGTGGTCCGATTGAGTGAACGGGAAACACGGCTGAATGTGGATTAATCATTTGTCGGTAGATATGCCGATATTAATATTTCGCTATTCGCGAATTTCGCAATGAAAAAGGTAAAATGACTTATTTATAATAGACGAATAAGAAATCGGCCTGTTGCGTGCGTTGGCGCACCAAGTTTATTCGGTATCGAGAAAGTCGGTTTCGGGCTGGGCCTATTAGTTAAAATCGGCCAATGGTCTTTTGTCAGTTGTTTTGTGGCCGATTTCCGCAGACGTGGTCAGCCCTTTGGCAGACGGCGCACGCCGGAAATTTCATTTATGTGATTTGTCCCGCTTTAGATCAAACAGCCGGCGCATTTAGCCAGGCTCATTGCGACATTTCCGGTTCGCGATTTGCGGAATCCGTACGGCCTGTCACATTGACCGCAAAAATAATGGATTGCGCTTGTAAATGCAGGTTGTTAGATTTCGTTCTGGCGCATGGTGAACCGGTCCTTTGCCGATATGCGCCGAACCCCCGTTAGCCCGGCTCCGTGCCGGGCTTTTTTTCGCCGGATGCGTGGGGATTTTGCCGGGCGGATTTCGCTTCCTTCATTGCGAATTCACATGCGTCACCGATCATGGCCGATTATCTTTTATCGTACGGGTCATGACCTGGCTGATCATTTTTCTCGGCGTATGGCCCATTGCGCTGGGGCTGTTATTGCGCTTTGCCGTGCGCATCGATCCGCGTTCCGGACGCTGGCGCCGCCGCTAACCGGTGAATAGGCGATTGCGCTCGCCGGCACAGCCTGCGTTACTGTTTGCAGCGCACCACCATCGAACGGTTTTTCACATTCGCGCCGAAAATCCCGCCGATCGAGCCGCCCGACGTCGCGCCGTTGTCGACGTCTTTCGACACCACGTCGTAGCCGTAATTGCCGCAGACTTCGCCCGCGCGCTTGTAGCACTCGGCCCAGCTCACGCTCGCGTCGCTGCCGCTGCAGTTGATCGCGAAGCCGGTGTCGCCGCTCGGCAGGTAGGTCATCGTGGTCGTGCTCGAGCAGCCGCCGAGGCCGCCGAGCGTCAGCAGGCCAAGACCGACCGCCGCGGCCGTCGCGACGCGCGCCAATGCGCTCTTCATGTCAGATTCCTTGCAAATAACGAAAGGGGCGGCTGCCGCAGCGAGGCCGCCTCGAATTGAGCGTTTATAGCACGCGGGGTTCCCGCGCCCGGTTTGCCGCGTGCGCGCGATACGGCACGCGCCGCGCATGATGCCGACGCGCCGCGTGCCGCCTGGTCCTAGCGCGGCGGCAATTCTTTCGACGGATCGATCGAGCGGCCCTGATAGCGTAGTTCGAAGTGCAGCATCACGCGATCGGTGTCGGTGTCGCCCATTTCGGCGATTTTCTGGCCGCGCTTGACCGATTCGCCTTCCTTCACGAGCAGCACGCGGTTGTGCGCGTAGGCGGTCAGGTAGTCGGCGTTGTGCTTGAGGATCAGCAGATTGCCGTAGCCGCGCAGACCGTTGCCGGCGTATACCACGGTGCCCGACGCCGCGGCAACGACCGGCGTGCCGGCGGCCGCGCTGATGTCGATGCCCTTCGAGTTGGCGCCGTCGAAGCGGCGGATCACGGTGCCGTCGACGGGCCAGACGAGCGAGATGGACGCGGGCGCGGTGGCCGGAGCATTGTCGGCGGGGGCCGGACGCGGCGCGGTCGATGCGCTCGCGCTGCCATTGCCGCCGCCGCTACGCACCGCGCCGCTCGTCGACGCCGCGCCACCGGGCGGCGCGACGCGCAGCACCTGGCCGACCTCGATGCTGTCGGGATTGGTCAGGTTGTTCCAGCGGGCGATGCTCTGCACCGACTGCCGGTTGCTGCGCGCGATTTTCGACAGCGTATCGCCCCGTTCGACCCGGTAGTAGCCTGGCCCGACCGGCGCGGACCCGCACGCGGCGAGCAGCGCCAGCAACGACGCACAGGCGAATCGTTTGATTCTTGTTGTTTCCAGCATTGGACCTCGCAAAGCGCTGCCGCGCGCCGATCCCGATCACGCGGCAGAGGAGACAAAGCGTCTGATTCTAACGGTTTTGCGTCGCAGCACGCCAAATGGCAGTGTGGGTACCACCGCCGCGTAACGTTGCGGGCGGTGCTGCATCGTTACCTCGACGGGTCGTGAAACGCCACATTCTCAGCGCGTTTTCTCGACGTGAATACGCAGCGCCGCCGTTTCGGTTTGACCCGCTTCGAGCCAGCGCAGGCCCATGCCGTTATGGATCGCGTCGGGCAACCCGAGCCACGGCTCGACGCAGTAGAAATCCGACTGCGGCGTCTCGGTCCACGTCGTCACACAGTACCAGGGCACCGAGCCCGGCCGCCGCAGATCGATCGTGATGACGCGCGCGAGGCCCGGCGCGACGAGCCGCACCGGCTGGTCGGGCGTGCCGCTCAGACAGTGGAAGCGGTCGTGGATGCGTGCTTCGTCGAGCGTGTAGCGCGGCTCGCCCGGTTCGGCGGCGCTGATCGAGCCGTCCTCGAGCTGGCGATGCCGCACGGTGGGCGGCAGCTCGATCGTGGTCGCGCCGCGCTGCGTGTGCGGCAGCGTGAAGTAGAAATGATGGCCGGCGTAGTAGGGCAGGCGCGTCTTGCCGGTATTGGTGGTGGTGAGCGTCACGTCGAGCGTGCGCGCGTCGGCGAGACTGTAGGCCGCTTCGAAACGGAAGCCGAACGGGTAGAAGCCGCGGGTCGCCTCGCTGTCCTCGAGGACCATGCGCAGGCCCGCGCCATGCACGTCGGCGTGCGCCTCGAACGGCAGGTCGCGCGCGAAGCCGTGCATCGGCAGCTCGCGCACCGTGCCTTGCGCATCGCGCCAGTAGCCGATCTTGCCGTCGACGCGATGCCGGCCGAGGAACGGAAAGAGCAGCGGATTGCCGCCGCGAATCCGCGCGGGCACGCTCCAGTCGGCGTGCTCGGGCCAGTGGATCACCTCTTCGCCGTCGATCGTCCACGACAGCAGACGGCCGCCGGCTTGCGGCGAAAAACGGAGCACCGAGGTGTCCTGGGCGATCTCGAGAATGTCCTGTTCCGGGGAGAGAGGCATGGTCAATGAGTGGCTCGATAAGGTTGAAAGTCGCACGGGCGAGACAGCGATTTTGCGCTGCTTTGCGCTACGGGGAAACCCTTCCCGGGAAATTGCGGGTGTCGGAAAAGCGTAAACCTTGCCGATAATCGTCAAATCGCCCTGTAGATTCGACTTCCGGGGCGCGATCGGCTCAGGAGGCTTTATGGATCTCGCGATGGCAATGGGCGTGGCCTTGTTCGGCATGTTCACGGCAAGCACCTACTACTTCTTCCACTCGCTCGGCCGCTGATTCGGCGCGCCCGTTCGGTTCCGATCGACGCCCGCGGCGGATCGGCTGCCCGGAAGAGTTGCGGCTCGAAGCCGCCCGCTCGCGCGCGGTTTGCGCAAGTTCGATCGAAACGCGTCCTCGCTGACCGAACGCTGTCATCCGCAACGCGTAGCATCACCCACGCAGTATCGCGCCCGCATCGACGTGTCCCGGTACATAGCCCGCGACCTTGCCGCGGCGTAACAACGGTTTCGAGTTGTGACGCAGCGCGCCAATATTTCCTCGAATGTGGCCTGAACGCTTGGCGCTGACCTGGCAGCCAGGCATAATCGGTGCGCTTTTGATGCGCCGGTGTTATTTTTTGTGCGGCGCGCCGTTCCCCGACATTTTCCTTACAAGGACCGCCGCGTGAACCTGTCGTTTCTGATCTTTCTGAGCGTGCTGCAAGGCGTCACCGAACTGTTTCCGGTGAGCAGCCTCGGCCACACGCTGCTCGTGCCCGCGCTGTTCGGCATGCATATCGACAAGCATGCACCGCAATTGTTGCCGTTCCTCGTGGCGCTCCATCTCGGCACGGCCTTTGCGCTGCTGTGGTATTTCCGCAAGCGCTGGTGCTCGCTCGTGCGCGGCTTCTTCGCCTCGCTCGGCGGCCGCAGCAACGACGACGGCCACATGATGTGGGCGCTCATCATCGGCACGATTCCGGCGGGTCTCGTCGGACTGCTGCTCGAAAAACGGCTCGAGCGGATTTTTCATGATTTGCGGATCGTCGCGATCGCGCTGATCGTCAATGGCGTGCTGCTGTGGTTCGGCGATCGTCTGCAGCGCGCGCGCGCGCTGCAGACGCCGGAGAAGCTGACGTTCCGCCAGGCGTTTTTCGTCGGTCTTGCGCAGATCGGCGCGCTGATTCCGGGCTTCTCGCGCAGCGGTCTCACGATGATCGCCGGCAACGCGGCCGGCCTCACTGCCGAAAAGGCCGCCGAGTTCTCGTTCCTGCTCGGCACGCCGATCATTTTCGCGGCCGGCGTGCTCGAATTGCCGAAGCTGTTCCATGCGCCGAGCCAACTCGCGGACGCGCTGCTCGGCGGCGTGCTGACCGCGATCGCCGCGTATCTGAGCGTGCGTTTCCTGATGAGCTACTTCGAGGGCCGAGGGCGTCTCGCGTCGTTCGGCGCGTACTGCGCGATCGCAGGGGTTCTGTTCCTCGGCTGGTTCATGCTGCATCCGCAGCCGGTGTAATGGCGGCGCGGGGCGATCGGTTATAATCCGGGCCCTGCGCGGGCGGCGGGCAGTGCTTCGTTCAATGTCGACGACGCGGAATCGCGTGGCGCAGGCGGAGCGGAATTCGCGGTCTTTTGCCCGCTCGGTTAGAATTTCGCTTGATAGGGAACCGGCGGCACCCATGCGGGCGCGGGTTTCACGCAAAGATCAATCACTACGGCAGTAGCTCAGCTGGATAGAGCATCGGCCTTCTAAGCCGAGGGTCGGGGGTTCGAGCCCCTCCTGCCGTACCAGTAAAATCAAGCATTTAGCCCGGTTTCGATAGCCGGGCTTTTTGCTTTCTGGAATCCGTGTAAGTGCAGGTGTAAGCGATTTTTCTCTATGTCCCGCGGCCCGGCGGCGCGAAGTTAGCGCTGGGTTTCCCCTTTGTGCGTGTCAACGTACGGGTGAAGAGGGCGAGACGCATTGAGAAACGGTGGCAAGCAGAGCTTCGCTTGCGTGAAGGGCTACGTCTATATCCAGTGCCGCGCCAAGCCACCGGAAGACCGTTCCATCCCATGTATTGACCTGCAATTGACTGCGCAACACGCTCTTGTCGTGCCCCTTATCCAGCGCGTATTCGTCAATGTGTTGACCGGCATTGCGCATCTTCTTCAGGTCAGGCAATCGGTCATCAAATTCCGCGATGGCGTCGGGTATCGAATGCGGCAGACCTGGAACGCGCGCGGCAAGTTCCGCCGCCCGCCTTACCCGAAGCAGCGTCACGATCATGAAATGAATGTCGGCTTCACGGCGAAACGGAAACGCGGCATCTTCCGGTTCGCTTCCACGCACGCGCCGATGCTGAAGCCTGACCGTTGCGCACGCTTCCCGGCAGAAACTCAGCGCGCGTTCCAGAATTACCGCGTCGGATGGTCCGGCCATAATAGCGCGTCCCTTCTCAATGTGAGAGCGCGCCAGTTTAACCGTGTGGGGAGGATAGGCTTCGCCTTGCTCGACGATTTCGCGCTGTTCTTCGTGGGGCTCGGTCACGACAGCGGCGGCGCGAATACCGGCGCAGCCCGTGTCATCCATTATCATGGTATCTCCCATGCGCGGATACTGCCCCATGAAAAGAGCCAACCAAAGGACGAGTTATGACCATTAGCTCAGCCGCTCTGCCTGCCATCCTTGCCGCGTTAGCTTCCGGTGTGTTTGCCCTCGTGGGTGTTCTGGTGACATCGTTTCTCGCACAACGCCGCGAGCATGAAACCGAGTGGAGACAAACGAAAGCCACGCATTATCAGGAGTATGTTTCCTCGCTATCGGCCGTCGTTTCCGGTCGTTCAACGCCTGCGGCTCAGGAGCGATACGCAGACGCAGTGAACGCGCTAACGCTTGTAGCTTCCCCCGCTGTACTCGATGCTGTTCAGGCGTTTCAGAAAGAGATTTCATGCCGCAACCGCGAGCGGAGCGACGCGCGACACGATGCACTTCTAAGTGTGGCCATTAATGCAATGCGTCAGGACATCCAGCCCGCACGGAGACCATCCGCCTCCCGCGCCGTTCGCTTGCTCGCACCGCCGCCGCTCGACGCAGACACGAAGTAAGCGCGGCACGACTGGCCCGTTCGTTTCCCGTTACTCGCGAGCGGACAGCAAATCACGCGCGGCCTGAAGCGCGGACGTGCGAAGGTATTCGGCGCGAGGCAGTTAATGCACGTTCGTACCTGATCGCACTAGGTACGAACGGGTAGGAAAAATCAGGGAAAATCCCGCAGCCGTCCTTGCTGAAGGCCGCCTTGCACGCAAAAACCGGCTGTTCGGCATCGAAGCGTGCCGTTCGAGCCCCTCCTGCCGTACCAGTAAAATCAAGCACTTAGCCCGGTTTTGATAGTCGGGCTTTTTGCTTTCTGGAATCCGTGTAAGGGCCGGTGTAAGTGATTTTTCGCTATGGCTCGCACCGACCCGCGCGGGTGGCACGGTAGGGCGACCTTCAGGCGGTCGGGGCATGTCTTGCCACACAACAACGCAGTCAAGCATGCGAACTCTGGCGCTATCGCGCATTCGGTGAAGTGACATGAGCGATTGGCGTGTCGCCTGGCTTCGCGATAGCTTGATAGGTCGAGTAACCTCCGATGGAGAAGGTCGCGAACGATGCAACGGCCAGGATGATGGACGCCCATTGGAAAGTGTTAGCGGTCGCTTTCATGTAGCGCTTCTGCGGGTTGCCTTGACATGCCGAGTAGCCCCACTGAGCCAGATATCGCGCGCCGGTGGCCACGCCAGCACAACCGATTCCCACGACGAACCCCATTAGACCCAGGCCAATCTTGGACAGTAGTGAGTCACCTGCCAGCGACGGCCCTTTCGTGATGGCGTTTCCTGCGCGGCGACGTGATACAGCTATGGGAAGCGAACCCGCATCGTCACTCGGAAACCGTAAGCCTGTTCAGGCGATGGGCGGCAAAGCATAGCGGCAAGCGGGAAGACAACGATCCGCCGCCCGACTGATCAGGCATCGACGCCCGCGTTATCGTCTTTGCCGAGTTCGCGAAGTTCGATGATGCCGGGCGTCGACGCTTCAAGTTCACGTTCTTCGCCCGGTTCAAGTCGCGAATCGTTGATGGTGTCGCCGTCGACGATGACGCGGATCGGCGCGCGGCCATCGTTGTACACGTTGGTTTGCCTTTGCATGTTCTGCATCAGGGGTTAGCCCTTCAGCTGGCAAATTCGGAGTTATCTGATAGCGCGCGACCGGCCCGCGCGCTTACGGTGAACGTTTTCAACCAGTCCTGAAAATGGAGCAAATGAAACAGGAAAACGGTGGGGCGGATCGGTTGGACCAGAAAGAGTGTCTGGGTTGTCGCATTATCTATTCGATCTTTTCCAACTTCCCGCCGATGCCATCGGCACGGGCTTATAACGTCGAGACCGGCGAGTTCTTTCCGTTTGACCGGCTGCGCTCGCTGCCAACCGGTTACGAGATGGCCGAAGCCCTGGGCATCGCATGGACGTGCGATTGTCGCGGACGCTCACGAACCCCGCCGCAGAACCTCGGCCGTGCGCAGTCGTTCACCTATCAGCCCGACGCGATAGGCGAAGATGTGCAAGACGTTGCTGCGCGCGGAGTCAGCGCGGCCGAGGAAGCGGAGTGCGATGCGATATACCATGAGGAAATGACAGCCTGTTCCGCTGCTGGCGCAATGTACCGGGACCCGCGCACTTATGCGCTGTGCGCGCAACGCGCATTTGCGAATTACCAAACCTGTAGAGGTTATTCATGAGTCAACGACAAAACGCGGTTATCAGTTTCTTCGACGAACGTACCGGACAGGTCAAATTCTGCGTTGTGCCGCGACAATTCGTTCAAGCCGCGATTGATCGCGTGATGGCAATCAGCGTACCGCCGGATGCCGCTGAAAACTCCGACGTTCCATTTACAGACGAGGACGCGCGGAAACTGGGAGGCATGGCGGTCCTGAGCCTTGCCGCTGCGAATCCAGAGTTGCGGGCGCGCTTGCAAATCACAACCGAAGCCCCGATGAACTGGACACCGCCTAAGCGTCCGACTGAGTAACGGGTGTTCGCTACAAACCCACATGCCGATCCACATGCATCGTTTACGATCTATCAGGACGTTGAGCCGCCTGAATTCTGGACAAACTACTTTGGAGTCGTGCCTGATACACAGCGCATAAAGGACCAGTTCTGGCTTACATCATCGGGCCAGAAGAGTAAATTCCCGGCGCGAACCGGTCTATGGGGTGTGCGTAGCAAAGAGCATGTCCAGAGCAATCTTCTCGCCCCTCACCTTCGCTATCTTGTCCGGTGCTTGGCACTACCGCGATCGGATTTGCCAGAATTGCTTAAGCGCACTGGCGCGCATATGCGCTTCTTCTGCTACTGGTACAACGAAAGTGGCGACCGCGTGCCCGATGTGCCCGAGGATATTCGCACCATGATGGAAGCCCTCGGCGGGACCATCGAGATTGATGAATATCGATAAAGCATCGCGCGCCTCATCACAGCAAATCGGCAAGCGAGGATCAGTGTCGAGGTTACTGATATGCCCAACCCACCCCCGAAGCGCTCGTTCGTCGTGTCATTCGATGAAGAGCAGGACAAGCTCACCGTGTGCTCATTGAATGATGCGGACCTCGCACCGTTTCTGAACCGCGCCCTGAGAGCCGATTGGCCGCTGGCAGACGTCAATCATGAACTGACGGACGATGTTGCCCGGCGGCTAGGGGTGGCAGCGTTGACCGTGCTGTCGGTCTATCATCCGGCATTGAAGCCCATGCTGAAGGTCAAGATAGAGTCGCCCCCTACTGAGTGACGGCATGCCCAATTCATTGCGCAGGAGCGGGGGCAGTGTCGCGGGTTTCGATCTCGCGTTCTTCGCCCGGCTCAAGCCGCGAATCGTTGATGGTGTCACCGTCGATGATGACGCGGATCGGCGCGCGGCCATCGTTGTACACGTTGATTTGCATTTGCATGTTCTGCATCAGGGGTTAGCCCTCGGCGGGCGAAGATTCGGAGTTGTCTGATTGCGGCGCGCGCGGCGCACATTGACCCTTCATCAATACATAGGGTTCATGTCACGGGATCGAAAAAGGAACGGCGGCACGCGCGACGTATGGTGAAGAAGGCCCGCCGCCTGTGCGCTTCAATCGAGGTCATCGCTAACGCGGTCGTGAGTTCGACGGCCAGCGAGAAGACGAAAAGCATCGCCGCGTCGGTCGCTTACGTCGCTGCCATCGCGCGCGACGACCTGGCGGCATTGCGGAACGCGCTCTAAGGGGTTACCGGCCTTGAAAGTGAGGGAGTTTGTTGAGCAGGCTTGCGAAGGCCTGCTTGATCGGCGCGGGGTGGTGCTCACCGGCACAGGGAACCCGCTGCATAGCGGAGTCCCTGACTGATGCCAGGTGTCTGAAAATGGAGCAAATGAAACAGGAAAACGGTTGGGCGGATTGGTTGGACCAGAAAGAGTGCCAGAGTTGTCGCATTACCTATTCGATCTATTCCAACTTCCCGCCGATGCCATCATCGGCACGGGCTTATAACGTCGAGACCGGCGAGTTCTTTCCGTTTGACCGGATGCGCTCGCTACCAACCGGTTTCGCTATGCTCGAAGCACAGGGGCTCGCATGGACGTGCAATTGTCGCGGACGCTCACAGAAACGCTTCGATGAACAGCCGTTCCAGTACGTCGAGGGTACAACGGGCCGCGACGTGCAGCAGATTGTGGCGCGCGGAGTCAGCGCGGCCGAGGAAGCGGAGTGCGATGCGCAATATGCGTTAGAAATGGAACTGTGCAATGTAAATCGCGCGATGGCAGGCGGAGATTTTCGGGCGTGGAAGAAATGCTCGGATGACGCCTTCTCTAACTATCAAGCCTGTCGTGGGTATGGAGGATTCTGACTTGGGAACGAAAGACCGTGCAGTAATCACTTTTTATGACGATGCAACACAAACCGTAAAAACTTGTGTGGTCCTTCGTGATCGCGTACAAAGTGCAATCGACAGAGCTGTAGCACATACCGTCGAGCCGGAAGATTCTGGTGCGCCCGTAACAGATGAGCACGCCAGGCTTCTCGGTGGAACCTCATTTCTCATTCTTGCCGCAGGCTACCCGGAATTGCGGCCCCGCCTCCAAATTACGACCAAGGAGCCAATGGACTGGACACCGCCTAAGCCCCCTACTGAGTAATGGGTGTTCGCTACAAACTCACATGCCGATCCTCGCGAGTCGGCTTTTCTGAGCACGAACAATCCGGACTACGCAGCGAAGATGCTAGGGTATGACCGCAAGACGTTCGGAAAAATCTTGCACATGTTCAAGCCACGCAATGGTTTGGGCCCAGCCGATAACCTCATCTGGCATGACAACGGTGACGTGTATTTTAAGGGTAGCTACATCGGAAATTTTCATGATTGGGCAGACTGAGATAACTCCAATGAAAGACCATCAACTTGCACACGCGACCTTCTACATTTCTGGAGACTCATTGGAGCCAACTTTCTGGTCGGAGTACTTTAACGTCAAGCCAGATGTGGCGATTACCAAGGGCCAGCCGTTCATAACGCCGTCTGGACGACCGAGCCGCGTTCCGGGCCGCGTTGGCCTTTGGGGGATAGGCAGTGAAGTCGCCGTCCGTAGCAACTCGCTAGAGCCGCATTTGCGTTACCTCGTTGGGCGTCTTGGTCTGCCGCGTGCCGATCTTCGCCAGATACTCGTAGACAACGGCGCTCGAATGCGCTTCTTCTGCTATTGGTACAACGAAAGCGGCAACCGTGTGCCGGATATCCCGGAGGATATCCGCGCGATGATGGAAGCCCTCGGCGGGACCATCGAGATTGATGAATATCGATAGAGCGTCGCGCGCCTGATCACAGCAAATCGGCAAGCGAGGACCAGTGTCGAGGTTACTGATATGCCCAACCCACCCCCGAAGCGCTCGTTCGTCGTGTCATTCGATGAAGAGCAGGACAAGCTCACCGTGTGCTCATTGAATGATGCGGACCTCGCACCGTTTCTGAACCGCGCCCTGAGAGCCGATTGGCCGCTGGCAGACGTCAATCATGAACTGACGGACGATGTTGCCCGGCGGCTAGGGGGGCAGCGTTGACCGTGCTGTCGGTCTATCATCCGGCATTGAAGCCCATGCTGAAGGTCAAGATAGAGTCGCCCCCCTACTGAGTGACAGCACGCCCAATTCATTGCGCAAGAGCGGGGGCAGTGTCGCGGGTTTCGATCTCGCGTTCTTCGCCCCGTTCGAGCGTCGAGTCGTTTACGTTGTCGCCGTCGATGATGACGCGGATCGGCGCGCGGCCATCGTTGTACACGTTGGTTTGCCTTTGCATGTTCTCCATCAGGGGTTAGCCCTTCAGCGGGCAAATTCGGAGTTATCTGATAGCGCGCGACCGGCCCGCGCGCTTACGGTGAACGTTTTCAACCAGTCCTGAAAATGGAGCAAATGAAACAGGAAAACGGTGGGGCGGATCGGTTGGACCAGAAAGAGTGTCTGGGTTGTCGCATTATCTATTCGATCTTTTCCAACTTCCCGCCGATGCCATCGGCACGGGCTTATAACGTCGAGACCGGCGAGTTCTTTCCGTTTGACCGGCTGCGCTCGCTGCCAACCGGTTACGAGATGGCCGAAGCCCTGGGCATCGCATGGACGTGCGATTGTCGCGGATGCTCACGAACCCCGCCGCAGAACCTCGGCCGTGCGCAGTCGTTCGAATACACACCGGACGCGCCCAGCGGCGATGCTGAACAAGTAGCCGGAACGACGAATGAAAAGTACGCCAGGAAAATGTTCGGCTACGATAGTTCAACATTCCGGGACATGATTCATAGATTCAAGGACGATAATGGTTTTAGTCCAAAGGACGACCTCGAATTTGAGAAAAACGGCGATGTGTATTTTAACGGCGAATATGTTGATAATTTCCATGCCTACAACAATTGAGAGATATGTATGACAAAAGAACGGCTTGCATCGGCGAGTTTTACCATAACAGGGGATTATGTCGTACCTGAATGGTGGACACAGTATTTCGGCGTAACACCAGATAAAGCCGCAATGAAGGGCGAACCGCTCCGTGACCCGACCGGACAAAACCGCGATTTGAAGCGACGAACGGGTATTTGGTCAATCAAAAGCGAAAAGGCCGTCGATAGTGACAAGCTGGAACCGCATCTTCGCTATCTGGTTCAACGCTTGGGATTGCCACGGCACGACATGAAGGTGCACATTGAAAACATCAGGGCGAAAGTTAGATTTTTCTGTTACTGGGTCAATGAAAGTGGCGACCGCGTGCCCGATGTACCCGATGATATCCGCACGATGATGGAAGCGATGGGTGGCACGGTCGAGATTGATGAATATCGGTAGAGTATCGCGCGACGAGCATCGCGCGCCTCATCACAGCAAATCGGCAAGCGAGAGCTTGCCGTTCTGATCAACCATCATGCGTTTCCCATGTGTCTGCCCATCGAGCAGGGTGAAATAGTCCTCATCGGTGAGCGGCACATGCGGCACGTTTTCCAGTGGTTCGCTCACGTCGCTAACGGTGGCACGATAACGGCGCTGTTCGACGTCAAAAAGAATACGTCACGATAAGAGCCGCGCAACGAGTGCAAACGTTGATCAGTTCAATGAGTACCGCAATCTTTCCCCCGGCTCACTGTTCATTTTGGTCGCGATGGACCAGACGAAAATTCAATTAGTCTTCGCAGACCTGGCTGCTGTTGCGACCTGGCTTTTGAGCCTGAATGACGTGCCTGTCCCGGGAAAGATGAAAACAGCAACGGAAGGTACTTCTGTCATGTCTATTTTCTTTCGTAGCGTAATCAGGAAACGCTTCCCGAAGCGGGTTCCTGGTTTGACAGTGTTCACTTGAGTTACCAGGAGAATTCGCTATACAAGAAGCCTTGGCGCGTGGATTGGCCGTGCTATTCCAGTAGCGGACCTTGTATTTATGGGCTATGACGCCACGCTCATCATGTACCGCACAGTAAAGCGCTATAACGCGTTAGTTAAACCGGAGGACAGGCTTGGCCAATGATCCACAATGGGATGCGCTCCTTGCCTTCACGCGTGAAGAGATTGGCGCGCCCTGGTGGGGCAAGGCAATCACGCTCACGCTGTCGACAAGCATCAATGACGATCTGGGCATCGACCGTGACGATGCAGTTGAGTTCATGCAGAAGTTCTTTGACCGGTTCAATGTCGTGGGCATGGAAAACTTCCCCCTTCATCGTTACTTCGGCCCCGAAGGCAATGCGCTTCTTGCCCTGCTCCTCGTTCCGATGCTTGTCGTGGCTTTCGTCAGTTTCGTGCTCAGGCTTAAGCCAGGAAACCTGTTACCCCGCCCACGTTGACTCTCGGCATGCTGCTCGATGCGATACGCGTGGGCCGATGGGATACCAAAGCCATTGAATGCGCGCGCAAGCCGCGCATTTAGCCTTTTGTCAGATTCGAAGGGAGCAACATGAAACACCGTGAGGCTACCGAGCCCCTCCTGCCGTACCCGTCAATCAGGCGCCGAGCCCGGTCATGTCGACCGCGCTTTTTGCTTTCTGGCGTCCGCGCAGCCACGGTGATCGCCACGCAGTCTCCCGAGGCGTGCATGCTATGCTTTTGAGGTCAGGATCAAAAGCCGCCGCGCGCGTGAGCGCCACACATACTTTCGAGGAGAACCCGTTATGTCGATGCGAACCCGTGTGTTGTTCCAACTGAGTGCCGCGAGCCTGCTGCTCGGCGCCGCCGTCGGCGCGCAAGCGGCGAACCTCGGTTTTCTGAACGATACGCCGATCACCTACATGAAGCAGCGCGACGTCGACTCGATCAAGCACGCGGTCGTCAGCGCGCTCGACGAGAAGAAGGACGGCGAGAGCCTCACGTGGGTCAACGAGGGCACCGGCAACAGCGTGAAGATCGACGCGAACATCACGGTGGACAGCACCTCGACCGACGGCGGGCGCACCTGCCGCAGCCTTGTCGTCGCGCTCAATGCGAAGGGGCAATCGATGAATCTGCGTCCGAACTTCTGCAAGGAAGGTGGCGCCTGGAAACTGCAGAAGCGCTGAGCATGCGCGAGATGACGGTGGCGCGGCGCCGTGCGGTCGCGGCGCGTCATGGCGCTGAGCAGGCAGGCAGCGGGGTGGCCGGGGTGCGGAGGTGAGCCCGCGCATCGTGTCGTGCGGAATCGTGCTGCTCGACCCGCACGGCCGCGTGCTGCTCGCGCATGCCACCGAAACGTCGCACTGGGACATCCCGAAAGGACACGGCGAGGAAGGCGAATCGCCCGACGTCACGGCGTTGCGCGAGATGGTCGAGGAGACCGGCATCGCGCTCGGGCCCGAACGCCTGAAGGATTTGGGCCTGTTCGTCTATCGGCGCGACAAGGACCTGCATCTGTTCGCCGCGCGCGCGAGCGCCGGCGAATTCGATCTGAGCGCCTGCATCTGCACGTCGATGTTTCCGCGCCGCTCGGACGGTACGCTGATCCCCGAAATGGATGCGTATCGCTGGGCGTCGATCGAGGAAATCCCGCGCTATGCGAGCCGCAGCCTCACGCGTCTGTTCGAGACGACGCTGTCGCTCGCGGAGCTGCATCGCTCGCTATGAGCCGCCTATGCGCGACGGATGACCCGCGCGCCCGGTCTGAACCCGGCCCTAATCGAGCGCGCGGTCGTTCGGATGCGCGAACAGCGCGCGGTTCGCGTCCGAGAGCGGGAAATTGATGTTGATGCCAAGCGGCGGAATCGGCTGGGTGAACCACTGCCTGTACAGACGTTCCGCGTCGCCCGAGATCTGCGTGCGCGCGATGACGCGGTTCACGAG
The DNA here is from genome assembly GCF_011752945.1 of Paraburkholderia sp. Cy-641. Classification (NCBI taxonomy): domain Bacteria; kingdom Pseudomonadati; phylum Pseudomonadota; class Betaproteobacteria; order Burkholderiales; family Burkholderiaceae; genus Paraburkholderia; species Paraburkholderia sp. Cy-641. Next base: position 69,312 of record NZ_VWWM01000020.1, on the reverse strand, counting down.
ATTGCGGAACGGCTCGTCGCCTTTGCGGAACATGCACGCGTAGACTTCGTAGCCGAGCGGCGTGCCCGTCACGATGAAGTCGCCGGGATGCGGATCGGCCGCCTTGAAGCCGTACAGGATCGGCTCGTCCATCACGAAAGCCGCCACGCGGCCTTCCTTGAGCGCGGTGAACGCTTCCTGATGATCGCGCGCGCTCACGATGCGCATGTTCAACTGCTTGTCGGTATTGAGGCTGCGCAGCAGACGCTCGTCGGACGTGCCCGCCGTCGTCACGACCGGCTTCGCGGCCAGGTCCGCGAAATCGCTGATGCCGCTGTTCCTGCGCGCGATCATGCGTACCGCGTACTGGAAGAAGCTGTTCGAGAAGGCGGCGACGTTTTCGCGCTCGATCGTATGCGTGGTCGAGCCGCATTCGAGATCGATCTGGTTGTTCATCAGCATCGGCGTGCGGTTCGCCGAGGTCACTGTGACTTCGTGAACCCGCAGTTGCGGCATGCCGAGCGCCTTTCTGATTTCGTCGACGATCTGCAGCGCGATCGTCTGCGAGTAGCCGACCGTGTGCTTGCCGTCGAAATACGAGAACGGAATCGAGGCTTCGCGCACGCCCAGCAGGACCACGCCGTCGTCGTGGATTTTTTTCAGCGTGCCGGTGAGTTCGTCCGCGTGGGCCGGACCGCCGAATGCGAGCGCCGTGCATGCGGCCAGTGCCGCGAGCGCGCCGCGCGTGAAGCGCGGGCGGTGTGTGATTGGAACCGTCTTCCCAGGACCTGCCTCGCGGCGGGCTGCAATTTTCATCGGATCTCCCGGACCGGCACGTTCGGGCGAGCGTGCAGTGAGTGTCGATCGAACATCATGCAACCATCATGCAACGAAAAGGCGTGCATCCCCTGGACAGGGATGCACGCCGCATGCAGCCTGGCGCATCGAGCCGACGTCGACATGCTCGGGCAGGCGCGCTTAAGACCCGCTTAAGTCCGAAGCGTCCGTTATGCCTGTAATGCCGCGAACGCGACGCTCAAGCTTAACACCAGCTTACGCCGGCTTGCCCCAACTGTCGCGCAGACTGACGATACGGTTGAAGACGGGCTTACCCGGCTGCGAATCGACGCGGTCGGCGACGAAATAGCCGTGGCGCTCGAACTGGTAGCGCTGTTCCGGCAAGGCATGGCGCGCGCCCGTTTCGAGGTAGGCCTGCACGACGCGCTTCGAGTCCGGGTTCAGCGCTTCGAGGAAGTCGCGCCCGCCCGCGTCCGGTTGCGGCTCCTTGAAGAGCCGGTCGTAGATGCGCACTTCGGCCGGGCAGGCCGCTGCCGCGCTGACCCAGTGGATGTTGCCCTTGACCTTGTAGTTGTTCGCGCCTTCGGTGCCCGATTTGCTGTCCGGGAAGTAGTTGCAGTGCACCGCGACGACGTTGCCGTGCTCGTCCTTGTCCGCGTGCGTGCATTCGATCACGTAGCCGTAGCGCAGGCGCACCCTGTTGCCCGGGAACAGGCGGAAGTAGCCCTTCGGCGGCGTCTCCGTGAAGTCATCGCGCTCGATCCACAGTTCGCGCGAAATCGGAAACTCGCGCACGCCGTGTTCCGGGTGATGCGGATGCACGGGCGCGCTGCACGGCTCGGTGAGATTCTCGGGGAAGTTGTCGATGATGAGCTTGACCGGATCGAGCACGGCGACGGTGCGCGGCGCCTTCGCGTCGAGGTCGTCGCGCAGCGCGCCTTCGAACACGCTCATGTCGATCCACGAGTCGACCTTGGTCACGCCGATGCGTTCGCAGAACAGCTGGATCGACTCGGGCGTGAAGCCGCGCCGCCGCACGCCGACGATCGTCGGCATGCGCGGGTCGTCCCAGCCGTCCACGTGACCTTCGTTGACGAGTTGCAGCAGCTTGCGTTTGCTCGTGATCGCGTAGGTCAGGTTCAGGCGCGAAAACTCGATTTGCTGCGGCAGCGGACGCCTGAAGATACCGGCTTCGGCGAGTTCGTTGAGGATCCAGTCGTAAAGTGGCCGATGGTCTTCGAACTCGAGCGTGCACAGCGAATGCGTGATGTTTTCGAGCGCGTCCGAGATGCAGTGCGTGTAGTCGTACATCGGGTACACGCACCAGGCGTCGCCGGTGCGGTAGTGATGCGCGAAACGGATGCGGTAGATGACCGGGTCGCGCATGTTGAAGTTCGGCGAGCTCATGTCGATCTTCGCGCGCAGCACGTGCTCGCCTTCCTTGAACTCGCCCGCCTTCATGCGGCGGAACAGGTCGAGGTTCTCCTCGACCGGGCGCTCGCGGAACCGCGACGGCGTGCCGACTTCGGTGGCCGAACCGCGGTTCGCGCGGATTTCCTCGGCCGACTGGCTGTCGACGTAGGCCTTGCCGCGCTGGATCAGCAACTCGGCGTATTCGTACAGCTTGTCGTAGTAGTCGCTCGCGTAGTACAGATGCTCCGTGTGGTCCTTTTGCCACTCGAAGCCGAGCCAGCGCACCGAGTCGATGATCGACTCGACGTACTCGACGCTTTCCTTTTCCGGATTGGTGTCGTCGAAGCGCAGATGGCACACGCCGCCGTAGCTGCGCGCGACGCCGAAATTCAGGCAGATGCTCTTCGCGTGACCGATGTGCAGATAGCCGTTCGGCTCGGGCGGGAAGCGCGTTTCGACGCGCTGGGCCCATTTGCCGCTGCGGTTGTCGTCGTCGATGATGTTGCGGATGAAATTGGAGGCCGTTGGCGCGTCGTTGCGGTCGGCGTCTTTGCGTTCGGTATTCATGCGAAAAGGTGAGAGTCCGTGGGGCCGCGCAATGCGCCCGCCAAGCCTCTGATTCTACCTGACGAGCCCGCTCGCGACAGGCCGATGCGGCGCGCGGCCCACGCTCGGGCGCGTTTGGCGCGAGGCAGGGGCGGTAAGCGGCGGCGCGGGGCGGCGAAAGCGGCGCTGTAACAGGAGGTAAATCGGGTTGGCCGGCCTGGCTAGGGCGGCTTAGGATCGTGCGGCGCGGCGGGCTTGCCGGGCCCGTGGTTCATCGTCCGCGCGCAGGCTTGGCCGGTACGGCCGGCTTGGGTGCCGGCCGCATCGGTTACCCTATCGGTTACGTTGTATCGGCCGTCCCGTATCGGCTTCTCCCATAGCCGCCGCCTTGCGCGAACCGCTGCCGTTCGTGCACCATGCTCGCCTCGTTGCCGGAGTTTTCTCGGATGCCTGTCCTGACGCACGGCGCGTCCCGCGCGCCTTTCGCCCGCGCTTTCGCGCGCGCCCGTTGTTCTTCCCGCACCCGCGGCACGCTCGCCGCGGCGTGGTTCGCCGCCTGTGCCGGCAGTCTCGTCGCACCGCTGCCCGCCGCGGCGAAAACGTCACCGCCGCCGAAGCCCGCGCTCGACGCGGCGGCGGTGGCCGTGCCCGACAGCTACAGCGCCGATGCCGCGCAGCAGATTTTCGCCGTGGGCGGCAACGCGGTCGATGCCGCCGTCGCGATCGCCTTCACACTTGCCGTGACGCGGCCCGATGCGGGCAACCTCGGCGGCGGCGGGTTCATGACGCTGTTCGTCGACGGCAAGCCGTATTTCCTCGACTATCGCGAGCGCGCGCCGCAGCAGGCGACCCGCGACATGTATCTCGACGACAAGGGCAACGTCCAGCCCGGCATGAGCACGGTCGGCTATCGCGCGGTGGCGGTGCCAGGCACCGTCGACGGCATGTGGGAAGCGCAGCGCCGTTTCGGCAAGCTCAAATGGAAGCAGGTGCTCGCGCCCGCGATCCACTACGCGACCGATGGCTTTCAGGTCGATCGGCGCTTGCAGCAGCGCCGCGATGCGGCCGCGAAAAGTTTCGCCGGCCGGACCAACTTCGACGCCTATTTCGCGAACCTGAAGGCAGGCGCGACGCTGCGTCAGCCGGAGCTTGCGCAGACGCTCTCGCGCATCGCGAGCGACGGCGGCCGCGAATTCTACGAAGGCCGCACCGTGGAGCTGATCGCGCAGCAGATGTACGGGCACGGCCTCGTCACGAAACAGGACCTGCTGCAGTACAAGGCGCTATGGCGCGAGCCGCTTGCCGCCGACTGGAACGGCTACCGCGTGATTACCGCGCCGCCGCCGGGCTCGGGCGGCATCGGGCTGATCCAGATGCTGAAGATGCGCGCCGCGCTGGCGCCCGCGTTCGACGGCCTCGCGCTGAATTCGGCGCCGTACATCCACCTGGTCGCGCAGATCGAGGACCGCGTGTTCGCCGACCGGCAGCGCTACATCGGCGACCCGGACGCCGCGCCGGTACCGGCCGCGAGATTGATCGACGACGCGTACCTCGCGCAACGCGCGAGCGAAGTCAAACCCGACGCGGTGCCGGGCGCGCCGGTCACGCCCGGCCTTGGCGACGGCGCGGTGGAGAAGGCGCAGACCACGCATTTCTCGGTGGTCGACAAATGGGGCAATGCCGTCTCGAACACCTACACGCTGAACGGCGATTTCGGCTCGGGCGTCGTCGTGGACGGCGGCGGCTTCCTGCTCAACGATGCGATGGACGACTTCGTCACCAAGCCGGCCGGCGCGGATGGCGCGGCCGCGACGTCGCGCGCCGCCGGGGCGGAGCTCGACACGATCGCTCCGGGACGCCGCCCGATTTCGTCGATGACGCCGACGCTGCTGCTGAAGGACGGCAAGATCGCGCTCGCGATCGGCACGCCCGGCGGCTCGCGCATTCTCACGACGCTCTTCCAGGTGATGACGAACCTGTACGACTTCGGCATGACGCCGGCCGACGCGCTTGCGGCCATGCGGTTTCATCACCAGTTGCTGCCGCCGAAGACGATCTATTTCGAGCCGTATCATCCGGCGCCGGACGATCTGGCGGCGCAGTTGAAAGCGCTCGGCTATACGGTCGAGCAGCAGTCGTTCGACGGCGACGTGCAGATGATCCGGGTCGACGGCACGACGCCCGAGCCCGCGAGCGATCCGCGCGGCGTCGGGGTCGCGCGGGTGATACGGTAGGCGGTTCGACCGAGCGGGCTGCAACGGACGTAGCCGTTGACGGACGCGCGGCGGCTTTGTCGTATTCGTCACGGAGTTGCCATGGACATACCAAACACGGGGCGCAGGGAAGCGCGATGAGCGGACATAAACTGAACACACTCGTGCTGCCGGGGTATCTGAATTCCGGCGCCGGTCATTGGCAAACGCGCTGGGAAACGCTCGATCCCGCGTTCGTGCGCGTGCGGATGCCCGACTGGGCGCATCCTTCGCGCGACGCATGGTGCCGCACGCTCGACGCCGCGGTGGCCGCCGCCGCCGCGCCGGTCGTGTTCGCCGCCCATAGCCTCGGCTGCCTGACGGCGGCATTCTGGGCCACGCAGTACGCGAGCGCGGCGCAACTCGCGAAGGTGGCGGGCGCATTGCTGGTCGCGCTGCCCGATCCCACCGGGCCGCATTTTCCGCAGGACGCGACCGGCTTTGCGCCGGTGCCGCTCGCGCGGCTGCCGTTCGCGAGCATCGTCGTCGCGAGCAGCGACGATCCGTATGGCGGCGTGCCGTTTTCGCAGGCCTGCGCGAGCGCATGGGGCAGCCGCTGGATCGACCTCGGCGCGCGCGGCCATATCAACGCGGACAGCGGCCTCGGCGATTGGGACGAAGGGCGCAGCTGGCTGGCTTCGCTGGCCCCGTCGCGCGGAGTTCGGGCTTAATGCGGGCTTAATGGCACCGATGGCTGAGCCAGAATCTGGGGCGGGACATCCGTGAGGCCGGCGCGGCCCGCAGCCTTTTCCGTCAAATCACCGATTTCCCTCTCAACGCCTCGATCCGCGCCGCGTCATACCCGAGCACGTCGCGCAAGACGTGCTCGGTATGTTCGCCGAGCAGCGGCGGATGGCTCAGCGCCTCGGGCGGCGTGCCCGTCATATTGATCGGATTGCGCACGAGCTTGACCGTGCCGCCCGACGGATGCGGCAGATCGACCCGCAGGCCGCGCGCCACCACCTGCTCGTTCTCGAACACCTCGCCGAGGTCGTTGATCGGCCCGCACGGCACGCCCGCCGCTTCGAGCGCGCCGATCCATTGCTGCTTGCCTTGCAGGCGCACCATGTCCGCGAGGATCGGCACGAGTACGTCGCGGTTGCGCACACGCGCCGGATTGGTCGCGAAGCGCTCGTCGTCGGCGAGTTCCGGCTGCCCGCCCGCCTCGACGAACTTGCGGAACTGCCCGTCGTTGCCGACCGCGACGATGATCCAGCCGTCGCTCGTCTGGAAGGTCTGGTAGGGCACGATGTTCGGATGCGCATTGCCCCAGCGCAGGGGCGGCTGGCCGCTCGCGAGGTAGTTCGAGTTCATGTTGGCGAGCATCGCGACCTGCACGTCGAGCAGCGCCATGTCGATGTATTGGCCCTCGCCCGTGCGATCGCGGTGCGTGAGCGCGGTCAGCACGGCGATCGTCGAATACATGCCGGTCATGAGGTCGGCGATCGCGACGCCGGCTTTCTGCGGGCCGCCGCCCGGCTGGCCGTCGCGCTCGCCGGTAATGCTCATGAAGCCGCCGATGCCCTGCACGATGAAGTCGTAGCCGGCGCGCTGCGCATACGGCCCGGTCTGTCCGAAGCCCGTGACCGAGCAGTAGACGAGGTCGGGCTTCACCGCCTTGAGCGATTCGTAGTCGAGCCCGTACTTCTTCAGCTGGCCGACTTTGTAGTTTTCGAGCACCACGTCGCTTTGCGCGGCCAGCTCGCGGACGATGCGCTGGCCCTCGGGCGAGGCGATGTCGACCGTGACCGAGCGCTTGTTGCGGTTCGCCGCGAGATAGTAGGCGGCTTCGCGCGTGTCCGCGCCTTCGGGCGTTTTCAGATAGGGCGGGCCCCAGTGGCGCGTGTCGTCGCCGACCTCGGGACGTTCGATCTTGATGACGTCGGCGCCGAAATCGGCGAGTGTCTGCGCGCACCACGGGCCGGCGAGCACGCGGGTGAGATCCAGCACGCGGATATGACTGAGAGCGCCCATATTTCTGCATGTCTCCTGATTTTTTAGCGGTGCCAAGCGAGGTTTCGTGTGCGTTTCGATGGATGGGCCATCTTAAGCGATTCCCACGCGCGGGCGCAGTCGTCCGAACGTCATAGTGCCGCTCGGACGATGGGACACGCCGCGCGGCTGTCACGCCGAGCCCGCTTCGCCCTGGCCGGATGGCCGACGGCACCGGGCGCGCTGCCGCGCACGCGCGCCGATCCCGTATAATCAGTCGTTTAAGAAACAGACAGTTGGCGCATCCCGCGATGCAGCCAGTCTCAGTCAGGAACCGTCAGGACCCGTCCCCCGCACGCTATGAAAGCCGCTGAAATCCGCGAGAAATTCCTCAAGTTCTTCGAATCGAAGGGCCACACGATCGTCCGTTCGTCGAGCCTCGTGCCCGGCAACGACCCGACACTGCTCTTCACCAATTCGGGGATGGTGCAGTTCAAAGATGTGTTCCTCGGCGCGGAGTCGCGTCCGTATTCGCGTGCCACGACCGCGCAGCGCAGCGTGCGCGCGGGCGGCAAGCACAACGACCTCGAAAACGTCGGCTATACCGCGCGCCACCACACGTTCTTCGAGATGCTCGGCAACTTCTCGTTCGGCGACTACTTCAAGCGCGACGCGATCCACTACGCGTGGGAACTGCTGACCGAAGTCTACAAGCTGCCGAAAGAGAAGCTCTGGGTCACCGTCTACCAGGAAGACGACGAAGCGCACGACATCTGGGCGAAGGAAGTGGGCGTGCCGGTCGAGCGCATCATCCGCATCGGCGACAACAAGGGCGCGCGCTACGCTTCGGACAACTTCTGGCAGATGGCGGATGTCGGCCCGTGCGGCCCGTGCTCGGAAATCTTCTACGACCACGGCCCGGACGTGTGGGGCGGCCCGCCGGGGTCGCCCGAGGAAGACGGCGACCGCTACATCGAGATCTGGAACCTCGTGTTCATGCAGTTCAGCCGCGATGCGCAGGGCAACATGACGCCGCTGCCCAAGCAATGCGTCGATACCGGCATGGGCCTCGAACGTATCGCCGCCGTGCTGCAGCACGTGCACAGCAACTACGAGATCGACCTGTTCCAGGCGCTGATTCAGGCCGCGGGCCGCGAAACCGGCGTGAGCGACCTCACGAACAACTCGCTGAAGGTAATCGCGGACCACATCCGCGCGTGCTCGTTCCTGATCGTCGACGGCGTGATTCCGGGCAACGAAGGCCGCGGCTACGTGCTGCGCCGTATCGTGCGCCGCGCGATCCGCCACGGCTACAAGCTCGGCAAGAAGGGTTCGTTCTTCCATCGCATGGTGGCGGACCTCGTCGCGCAAATGGGCGCGGCTTATCCGGAACTGAAGGACGCCGAGCAGCGCGTGACCGACGTGCTGCGCCAGGAAGAGGAGCGCTTCTTCGAGACGATCGAGCACGGCATGTCGATTCTCGAAGCCGCTCTGGCTGAACTCACGGCGAAGGGCGGCAAGACGCTCGACGGCGAACTCGCCTTCAAGCTGCACGACACCTACGGCTTCCCGCTCGACCTGACCGCGGACGTCTGCCGCGAACGCGAAGTGACGGTCGACGAACCGGCCTTCGACGAAGCGATGGCACGCCAGCGCGAGCAGGCACGCGCGGCCGGCAAGTTCAAGATGGCGCAGGGCCTCGAATACTCGGGCGCGAAGACCACGTTCCACGGCTACGAAGAAATCGTCTTCGACGACGCGAAGGTCGTGGCGCTCTACGTCGACGGCGCATCGGTGCAGCAGGTGCAGGACGGCCAGCAGGCCGTCGTCGTGCTCGATCACACGCCGTTCTACGCGGAGTCGGGCGGCCAGGTCGGCGACCAGGGCGTGCTCGCCAACGCCAGCACGCGCTTTGCCGTTGCCGATACGCTGAAGGTGCAGGCCGACGTGGTCGGCCATCACGGCACGCTCGAACAGGGCACGCTGAAGGTCGGCGACGTCGTCAAGGCGGAAATCGACGCGGTGCGCCGCGCCCGCACGGCACGCAACCACTCGGCCACGCACCTGATGCACAAGGCGCTGCGCGAAGTGCTCGGCTCGCACGTGCAGCAGAAGGGCTCGCTCGTCGACGCCGACAAGACCCGCTTCGACTTCGCGCACAACGCGCCGATGACGGACGAGCAGATTCGTCGCGTCGAGGAAATCGTCAATGCCGAAGTGCTCGCGAACGCGCCCGGCATCGTGCGTTTGATGTCGTACGACGAGGCGGTGAAGGGCGGCGCGATGGCGCTGTTCGGCGAAAAGTACGGCGACGAAGTGCGCGTGCTCGACCTCGGCTTCTCGCGTGAGCTGTGCGGCGGCACGCACGTGAGCCGCTCGGGCGACATCGGCTTCTTCAAGATCGTGATGGAAGGCGGCGTCGCGGCGGGTATCCGCCGTGTCGAAGCGATCACCGGCGACAACGCGGTGCGTTACGTGCAAGACCTCGAAGCGCGCATCAACGCGGCGGCGACGGTGCTGAAGGCGCAGCCGGCGGAACTCACGCAGCGCATCGGCCAGGTGCAGGATCAGGTGAAGGCGCTCGAAAAGGAGCTGGGCGCGCTGAAGTCGAAGATGGCGTTGAGCCAGGGCGACGAACTCGCGGGCCAGGCGATCGAGGTGGGCGGCGTGCATGTGCTGGCGGCAACGCTCGATGGCGCGGACGTCAAGACGTTGCGCGAAACGGTCGACAAGCTCAAGGACAAGCTCAAGAGCGCGGCCATCGTGCTGGCTGCGGTGGAGGGCGGCAAGGTGAGCCTGATCGCCGGCGTGACCCCCGACGCGAGCAAGAAGGTCAAGGCCGGCGAACTGGTCAACTTCGTTGCGCAGCAAGTCGGCGGCAAGGGCGGCGGCCGTCCCGATATGGCTCAGGCCGGCGGTACCGAGCCGGCCAACCTGCCGGCGGCGCTTGCGGGCGTCAAGGCTTGGGTCGAAGCTCAGCTGTGATTGCGGCTTGACTTGTTAAGGCTTGAATCCGGACTCGTTCCGGATTGGTCTGGTTGACGAGAGAAAGGGCCACGCGGTTTGCCGCGTGGCCCTTTCGTTTTCTCCGTACGCGAGCGAGGCCATGACGAGCTTCACAGCAGACCCGCAGCAGACGACCGGCAGCAGACCCTCGGCAAACGCAAGCCCCCACCCATCACGCAGCACCCGCATCGATCGCGACCGTCGCATCTACACGCTGCGGCATATCCCCGGCTACCGCATTCTCCTGCGGCGCCACCAGCGTGCGCCGCAGCGCATTGAGCGCGGACGAAAAATGGCCGCGTCTCCAGACGAGCAGCGTTTCGATCATCCCGATGTCGGGTAGCGCGTGTACCGCGATATTGCTCGCGTCGGCCTGCAGGTCGAGCACCGAGCGCGGCGCGACCGCGACGCCGGCGCCGGCCGCCACGCACGCGACGATCGCGTGATACGAGCCGAGTTCGAGCACGCGCGCGGGCCGCATGTCGTGCTCCAGATACCACTTTTCGATATACGACCGATAGGCGCAGCCGCGCTCGAACGCGATCAGCGTCGAGAGCGCGACGTCGCGTACTTCGCGAATCGGCCGATGTCCGCGCGGCGTCAGCATCACGAGTTCTTCGCGAAAAACCGGCACGCTCTCGAACAACTCGCCGAGCGCGGCCGGATCGAGCGGCGTCGCCACGAGCGCGGCATCGACCTCGAACTCGCGCACCCGCTCGATCAGCTTGCCGGTCGTGCCCGTCTCCAGTTCCAGCTCGACGGCGGGCCACTGCTGGTGATATTGCGCGAGCAGGCCCGGCAGACGCGTCGCCGCGACGCTTTCCATCGTGCCGAGCCGCAGACGCCCGCTCGGCCGGTCCTCGCGCACCGCGTGGCGCGCTTCGTCGGCGAGCGCGAGCAGGCGCTCCGCGTAGGGCAGCAGCGTTTCGCCGGCCGGTGTCAGCACGAGGCGGCGGCCGTCGCGGATGAACAGTTCGGTGCCGAGTTGCTCTTCGAGCTGCTTGATGCGCGTCGTCACGTTCGATTGCACGCGGTTGAGCTTGGCGGCGGCGCGCGTCACGCCGTTTTCCCGCACGACGGCGCGAAAAATGGTCAGGGCGGCCAGATCCATGATTCTCTCCGGGTGATGGTTGATATCCTAATTATTCATTTTTAGAGATCGTCTGGTCAAGCTAAGATGGATTCACATAGGGATCACCTCACTGCTGTTCGACCGCCGACCATGAACGCTCTCGCCTCCCACACATCTATGCGCTTCCACGAACCCCACGCCGCCCGGCGCGCGGCGCTTGCCTGCATGGTGACGCTGGCCGTCGCGCTCGGTATCGGCCGCTTCGCCTTCACGCCACTGCTGCCGCTGATGCTGCACGGCGCCGCGCTCGGCCAGCCGCAGATCGACATCCAGCACGGCGGCTGGCTCGCCTCGTTCAACTACGCGGGCTATTTCGCCGGCGCGGTGATGTGCGCGGCGCTGCGTACCGACCCGGCGCGCATGGTGCGCGTGGGGCTCGTCGCGACGGTTGTGCTGACACTCGCGATGGGCGTCACGAGCCAGTTCTGGGTATGGGCCGTGGTGCGCTTCGTCGCCGGGGCGGTCAGCGCGTGGACCTTCGTGTTCGCGTCGCAGTGGGGCTTGCGGCGGCTCGCCGAACTCGGTGCGCATGCGTGGAGCGGGGTGATTTATACGGGGCCGGGCGTCGGTATCGTCGGCACGGGCTTGTTCGTGAGCATCGCGGGCCGGTATGGCGCGACGGCCGGGTGGATCGGTTTCGGCGTGATCGGCGCGCTGCTGTCGGCGCTGGTGTGGCCGGTGTTCGGCGCCGCGCCGCGTGCGCAAGCCGCGCCGGAAGGCGGTCGCAAGAGCGCCGCGGACGGCGCGAAGCGGGAGCGGCCGCGCGCGGCGCAACAAGCCGCCGCGGATCGGGCGGCCCGGAGCGGCAGCGCGGCAAGGGAGGGCGCGGCGGACTATCTTGAGTCAGAGCGCGCTGCTGTCGCGGCGTTGGCCGAATCGACTCACGTTGCATCGGCCGACACCGCCGAGGAGCACGCCCACTCAATCCCGGCCCATCGAAGCGCCACCGCTCACCGTGTCGACGCCTTCTGGCTGGTCCTGCTCTACGGCATCCCCGGCTTCGGCTACATCATCACCGCGACGTTCCTGCCAGTCATAGCGCGCCACGCGCTGCCGGGTTCGTCGTGGCCTGACCTGTTCTGGCCGATGTTCGGCGTGGCGCTGATCGTCGGTGCGATGGCGGCCGCGCGTTTGCCCGTGCATTGGGACAACCGCGCGCTGCTCGCCGGCTCCTACGTGCTGCAAGCGCTCGGCATCGCGCTGGGCATCGTCTGGCCGACAGCGGGCGGCTTCTCGCTCGGCAGCATCCTGATCGGCCTGCCGTTCACCGCGATCACGCTGTTCGCGATGTGCGAGGCGCGGCGTCTGCGTGGCGACGATGCGGCCGGCCTGATGGGCTATGCGACGGCGGCTTACGGCATCGGCCAGATCGTCGGTCCGCTGGTGGCCGCGCCGATTGCCGCGCAGACGGGATCGTTTTCGCCGGCGCTGTGGCTGGCCGTGGGCGCGCTGCTGGCGGGGGCGGCGGGACTGGTCGCCGTGGCGCGCATGCCGCGTAGCCGTGGCGGTATGCCGGATTGCGGCTGCAACTAACGGCCGAGGTGTTCGACGATTTGGAGAGCCCGAAGCCCGAAGCCCGAAGCCCGAAGCCCGAAGCCCGAAGCCCGAAGCCCGAAGCCCGAAGCCCGAAGCCCGAAGCCCCAACCTCGTCCCCCTTCCCAGGCCGACATCCGATACCACCACACCCGGCGCCCATCCCGCATACCTTCACCAAAATCGCACGATCGCACTAAAATGACCGCTTCCCGTCATTTCCACGCGCCTGTCGCCGGGCGCGCCGCGCCACCATGCAACATTTCGCGTCCGATAACTACGCCGGCATCTGTCCCGAAGCGCTCGAGGCGCTGATCGCCGCCAACCACAGCGGCCACGAGCCGGCCTACGGCGACGATTCCTGGACGAGCCAGGTCTGCGACCGTCTGCGCGATCTGTTCCAGACCGACTGCGAGGTGTTCTTCGTCTTCAACGGCACGGCCGCCAACTCGCTCGCGCTGGCCTCGCTGTGCCAGTCGTATCACTCGGTGATCTGCCACGAACTCGCGCACATCGAGACCGACGAATGCGGCGGCCCCGAATTCTTCTCGGGCGGCTCGAAGCTGCTGACGGCGCCTGGCATCGGCGGCAAGCTCACGCCCGATGCGATCGAAGCGGTCGTCACGCGCCGCGCCGACATCCACTATCCGAAGCCGAAGGTCGTCACGCTCACGCAGTCGACCGAGGTCGGCACCGTCTACACGGTCGAGGAAGTGCGCGCGATCGCGGCGATCGCGAAGCGCCGTCATCTGAAGCTGCATATGGACGGCGCGCGCTTTGCGAACGCGGTCGCGGCGCTCGACGTGCATCCGTCGGAGATCACGTGGCGCGCGGGCGTCGACGTGCTGTGCTTCGGCGGCACGAAGAACGGCCTGCCGGTCGGCGAAGCGGTGGTGTTCTTCGATCGCGCCCTCGCCGACGATTTCGCCTATCGCCTGAAGCAGGCGGGGCAGCTTGCCTCGAAGATGCGCTTCATCTCCGCGCCCTGGCTCGGCCTGCTCGACAACGACGTGTGGCTGCGCAACGCGCGTCACGCGAACGCGATGGCGCGTCTGCTGCAAACGCGGTTGCAGGAAATTCCGGGTGTGAGCATCATGTTTCCGGGCGAATCGAACGCGGTCTTCGCGCAGTTGCCGCCGCACGCCGCGAAGGCGATGCGCGCGCGCGGCTGGAGGTTCTACGAATTCATCGGCGCGGGCGGCTGCCGGCTGATGTGCGCGTGGGACACGCAGCCCGCGACGGTCGAGCGCTTTGCCGCCGAGCTGCGCGAGTTGTGCGCGGCGTAATGCAAGGCGTGAAGCGAAGCGCGCCGCCGCCATCACCTTCCGCCTTTACTCCTCGCCATCGCACGCAGCCGCCCCCGACCGCGTCCAATCGCGGCAGACAGACATACACACAAGACACGAGACACCTCACGACATGACCGAATACCGCTTTTGTCCCCGCTGCGCCAAGCCGTTGACCGAACGCGCCGACCCCGAGCACGAAGGCGGCCGCATACGCCAAAGCTGCCCCGATACCGTGTGCGGCTACGTCCACTGGAATAACCCGCTGCCGGTCGTGGCCGCGATCGTCGAGTACGAGGGCAAGATTCTGCTCGCGCGCAATGCTGCGTGGCCCGAGGGCATGTTCGCGCTGATTACCGGCTTCCTCGAAAACGGCGAGACGCCGGAGCAGGGCATCGCGCGCGAAGTGCTCGAAGAGACGTCGCTGCAGACGGAGTCGGTCGAACTGATCGGCGTGTACGAGTTCATCCGCAAGAACGAGCTGATCATCGCGTATCACGTGAAGGCGCATGGGACGGTCTCGCTATCGCCGGAACTGCTCGAATACCGGCTCGTCGAGCCGGCGAAGCTGCGGCCCTGGCGCGCGGGCACCGGCCAGGCGCTCGGCGAATGGATGCGGCGGCGCGGTCTGCCGTTCGAATTCGTCGAGCGGCCGGGGCAGTGAGTCGCGTTCGCGGGCGGCGCGATGGCGGCGAGCATGGTGTTGCCCGCGTCGGCGGTACTTCATCGCGCGACGATACATAACGGGCCGACGAGGCAACGGCGGCGAAGCTCGAAGCAGGCCTAAACGACACGGCCCGCGCAGACAACCTCGATACGGCGCACGGCATCGGCCACACCAGACGACGCACGAACCGGCATACGAACCGGCACACGAAATAGCACACCAAACAACGCACAAAACAGCACCCGAACCAGCACCCCAGTCAGCGCGGCAACGAACGATCAACCCAAGTCAATCAGCGGTCAATGAGCTCACGCTCGGGAGAAGCACGGCATGGCTTACATCTACTATCTGACGCATATTCATCTGGGCTACGAAGCATTGTCGCAACTGCCGGCCGAATGCGCGCGCATCGGCATGACGCGGCCGCTCGTCATCAGCGACAAGGGCGTCGTCGCGGCCGGCATCGCGCAGCGCGCGCTCGACGCGCTGAAGCTCGGCGACGTGCCGCTCTTCGACGACACGCCGTCGAACCCGACCGAGGCGATGGTGCTGGCCGCCGCGCGGATGTATCGCGACGCGGGCTGCGATGGCCTGATCGCGGTGGGCGGCGGTTCGTCGATCGATCTCGCCAAGGGCGTCGCGATCGCGGCCACGCATCCGGGACCGCTCACGCAGTACGCGACGATCGAAGGCGGTAGCGCGAAGATCACCGAGGCCGTCGCGCCGCTGATCGCGATTCCGACCACCGCGGGCACCGGCAGCGAAGTCGCGCGCGGCGCGATCGTGATCCTCGACGATGGCCGCAAGCTCGGCTTTCACTCGTGGCATCTGTTGCCGAAGGCGGCGCTCTGCGATCCAGGGCTGACGCTCGGCCTGCCGCCGGGGCTGACCGCGGCGACCGGCATGGACGCGATCGCGCACTGCATCGAAACGTTCCTCGCGCCGGCCTTCAATCCGCCCGCCGACGGCATCGCGCTCGACGGTCTCGAACGCGCGTGGCACAGCATCGAGCGGGCATGCGCGGACGGCAGCGACCGCGAGGCGCGTCTGAACATGATGAGCGCGTCGATGCAGGGCGCGATGGCGTTCCAGAAGGGGCTCGGCTGTGTACACTCGCTGTCGCATCCGCTGGGCGGGCTGAAGGTGAACGGCCGAACCTCGCTGCATCACGGCACGCTGAACGCGGTCGTGCTGCCCGCCGTGCTGCGCTTCAACGAACGCGCGCCGAGCGTGGTGGCCGAGCGTCGCTTCGCACGCATGCGCCGCGTGATGGGATTGTCCGAGCAGACCGATCTCGCGCAGGCGCTGTTCGACATGACGGCACGGCTCGGTCTGCCGACCGGCCTCGCGCAGATGGACGTCGACGAGAGCATGTTCGACAAGGTCGTGCAGGGCGCGCTCGCCGATCATTGCCATCGTACGAATCCGCGCGAAGCGACGGCCGACGATTACCGCCGCATGCTGACCGAGTCGCTGTGACGAGGCGAGGCGGTGCGCGGTAGCGGCCACGGCCACGCGTCGCGCCTGACCGCCGCTGTTGTCGTCATGGTCATTGTCATCGCTCGCGTTATCGCTATCGCTATCGCCAGAAATACCCCTATCATCACGCAGCCGATCAAACCCCACGCCTCATGAACAAACCCGCTCCCGCGCCACGCTCCGCCTACCCGCACTTCCTGCCGATCACGACCCGCTGGATGGACAATGACGTCTACGGTCACGTGAACAACGTCGTCTACTACAGCTATTTCGACACCGTCGTGAACGAGTATCTGATCCGCGCGGGCGTGCTCGATTTCGAGCAGGGCGCGACGATCGGGCTCGTCGTCGAGACGCAGTGCAATTACTTCGCGCCGCTCGTGTTTCCGGATCGCATCGACGCGGGCCTGCGTGTCGCGCGGCTCGGCACGTCGAGCGTGCGCTACGAAGTCGGGCTTTTCCGGGAGGGCGAGGTCGAACCCGCCGCGCAGGGGCATTTCGTGCACGTCTACGTGGATCGCGTCACGCGCCGTCCCGTGAACCTGCCCGCCGAACTGCGCGCGGCGCTCGAACCGCTTGCCGTGGCCGCGCAGGCGGGCTGAAGCGAGTCGGGACAGACCGGAACGGATTCAGCGCGTGCAGTCGTTCATCGTCAATCTCCTCAACGGCCTCAGCTACGGGCTGCTGCTGTTCATGCTGTCCGCCGGGCTCACGCTGATTTTCAGCATGCTCGGCGTGCTCAATTTCGCGCATGCGAGCTTCTACATGCTCGGCGCGTACGTCGGCTTTTCGGTGGCCGCGCGCGCCGGGTTCTGGAGCGCGCTCGTGATCGCGCCGCTCGGCGTCGGTCTGCTCGGCGCGGCGTTCGAGCATTGGCTGTTGCGGCGCGTGCGCGCGCACGGTCATCTGCCCGAGTTGCTGCTCACGTTCGGTGCGGCGTATCTGCTCGGCGAACTGGTCAAGCTCGGCTGGGGGCTCGGTCCGCTGTCCGCGCCGGTGCCGGCCGTGCTCGACGGCTCGCTGTTCTCGCTGTACGGCGCGAGCTTCGCGCGCTATCGCGCGTTCATGATGGCGGTGTCGCTGGCGATGCTCGCGGCGCTCGTCGCGGTGCTGCGCGTGTCGCGCGCGGGCCTCGTCGTGCGCGCCGCGCTGACGCATCCGCACGCGGTCGAAGCGCTCGGTCATAACGTGCCCGCCGTGTTCACCGGGGTATTCGCGGCCGGCACGGCGCTCGCCGCGCTGGCCGGCGTGATCGGCGCGCCGCTCTTCGTGATCGAGCCGGCGATGGCGGAATCGCTCGGCTCGATCGTGTTCGTCGTGGTCGTGATCGGCGGGCTCGGTTCGTTGAGCGGGGCGCTCGTGGCGTCGCTGCTGGTCGGCTGCGTGCAGACGCTCGCGGTGGCGAGCGACGTGTCGCTGGGAGAGGTGCTGTCGGTCGCCGGCGTGGCGTTGCCGCCCGGCTGGGACGCGCTGACGCTCGCGCAACTCGCGCCGCTGATTCCGTATCTGCTGCTCGTCGCGGTGCTGGCGCTGAGGCCGCGAGGGCTGTTCGGACGGCGGGGGGATCATGCGTAAGCGGGATGCGGGGGCGGAGGCGAGGGGCGCCGCAGCACGCCCGGAGCACCCGGAGCACCCGGAGCACCCGGAGCACCCGGAGCACCCGGAGCGCCCGGAGCGCCCTGGGACTGCACCGCAAACCGCTGGGCGTGGGCCGTCCGCGCGTTCGTTCGCACCTTGGCTCGCGCTCGCCGTCTTTCTCGCGTTGCCGCCGTTCGTCGGGTCGCAAAGCTGGCTGCTCGCGTACCTCGCGCAGACCGCGACGATGATCGTGTTCGCGCTCTCCTACAACCTGCTGCTCGGCGAGACCGGGCTGCTGTCGTTCGGGCATGCCGCCTATGCGGGGCTCGGCGCGCTGATCGCCGCGCGCATGTTCAACGCGACCGGCATGCCGCTCGTGCTGCTGCCGCTCGTCGGCGGCATGGGCGGCGCGTTGTGCGGCCTGCTGTTTGGCCTGATCGCGACGCGCCGTGCCGGCACCGCGTTCGCGATGATTACGCTCGGCCTCGGCGAACTCGTGGTCGCGGCCGCGTGGACGCTGCCGGGCTGGTTCGGCGGCGAGGCCGGCATCGCCATCGATCGCGCGAGCGGCCCGCGCTTTTTTGGCCTGAGCTTCGGTCCGGCGCGCGAGGCCTATGCGCTGATCGCGCTGTGGTGTCTCGCCGCGAGCGCGGCGATGTTCGCGCTGTCGCGCACGCCGTTCATGCGCCTCGCGAACGCGGTGCGCGACAACCCGGCGCGCGCGGCCGCGATCGGCTGCTATCCGGCGCGTATCCGCTATGGCGTGGTGGTGCTGTCGGCGTTTTTCGCGGGCATGGCGGGGACGATGGGGCTCGTCAATATCGAACTCGTGTCGACGGAAAGCGTCGGCATGATGCGCTCGGGTGCGGTGCTGATCGCGACGGTGATCGGCGGGACGGCTGCGTTTTTCGGGCCGGTTGCCGGCGCGCTCGTGTTGACGTTTTTCAGCGTGATCGTCGCGAGCGTCACGCGCGCGTGGCTGTTCTATCTGGGTCTCTTCTTCGTGGCCGTCGTGCTCGCCGCGCCCGACGGGCTCGCGGGTTTCTGCGCGCGGCACGCGGCGCGCATCGCGGCGCAAGGCTGGCGGCGGTGCCGCGCCGCCTATCTATGGAGTGTGCTGGCGTCGGTGCTGTGGAGCGCGGCCGTCGTGCTCGCGGTGCAGTGGGCCTATGCCGCGCGATTCGGCGCGGACGAGGGCGCGGCGGGCGCGATCTTCGGCTTCGGCGCAAACGCGGGGGCTGACGGTGCGCCGCTTGCATCGGCGTTGAGCGCGGTGTCGTGGTGGCCCGCCGTGGCGCTGGCCTTGCTTGCCGCGTTCGGTGCGCTGACCACGCGCTATGCGATGCGCGCGCACGCTCGTCTCGCCCCTCAAGCCGGGCGCGCTCGCGTTGCGTCATCCAGCGGAGAGACGCGATGATCCCGGCACTGGGTCTCTACAACATCGAAAAGCGTTTCGGTGCGACGCGGATTCTGCGCGGTGTCGATCTCGAGATCGAGCCTGGCGAGCGGCATGCGCTGATCGGCCCGAACGGCGCGGGCAAGTCGACGCTGTTCAATCTGATCGCCGGCGGTGCGCGGCCGAGCGCGGGGCGCATCCATCTGTTCGGCGCGGAGATCACGCGGCTCGCGCCGGCTGCGATCGCGCGCCGCGGCCTCGCGCGCAGTTTCCAGAGCACGAGTGTGTTCGCGCGGCTCAGCGTGTTCGACAATCTGCGCTGCGCGGCCATGCTTGCCGAGCGCGACCGTACGCGCTGGTGGCAACGCGTGACCGGCTCGCCGGCGATCGATGCGCGCGCGGCCGAGGTGCTCGACGCGGTCGGCCTCGGCGCGCGCCGCGACGTGCAGGCCGGCACGCTCAGTTATGCGGAGCAGCGCGCGCTTGATCTCGGCATCGCGCTCGCGGGCGGCGCGCATACCTTGCTGCTCGACGAGCCGACCGCGGGCATGAACCGCGCGGAAGCGGCGCGCGCGATCGAACTGATTCGCGAGACCACGGCAGGCCGCACGTTGCTGATGGTCGAGCACGACATGGACGCGGTCTTCGCGCTTGCCGACCGCATTTCGGTGCTCGTGCAGGGGCGCATCATCGCGACCGGTTCGCCGGCGGCGATTCGCGCCGACGAGGCAGTGCGGGCTGCGTATCTGGGCGAGCGCGCATGAGTGCGCTGCTCGAGATCCGCGATCTGCACGCGTGGTATGGCGCGAGCCAGGCCTTGCACGGCGTCACGCTCGGCCTCGCGCGCGGCGAAGTGCTCGCGCTGGTTGGCCGCAACGGCTCGGGGCGCTCGACGCTTGCGCGCGCGATCATGGGCCTCGTGCGCAGCGAGGGCGAGTTGCGTTTCGCGGGCCGTTCGCTCGCCGGGCTGCGCACCTTCGAAATCGCGCGGCTTGGCCTTGGCTATGTGGCCGAACATCGCGACGTGTTCGCGGCGCTGAGCGTGCATGAAAATCTGCTGCTCGGTATCTCGCCGCGCAAGCGCACGCCGCGCTTTACGCTCGATGACGCCTACGCGCTGTTCCCCGTGCTGGCTGAGCGCCGGCACGCGCGCGCCGGCGCGCTGTCGGGCGGCGAGCAGCAGATGCTCGCGCTCGCGCGGGCGTTGCTCGGCGATCCCGATCTGCTGCTGATCGACGAACCCGGCGAAGGTCTCGCGAGCGGCGTGATGGAGCAGGTCGCCGGGTGCCTGCGCACGTTGCGCGAGCGCGGCGTCGCGATGCTGCTGATCGAGCAGCGCCTCGTGATCGCGCGGGAAATCGCCAGTCGCGTCGCCGTGATGGGGCATGGCGAGATCGTGTTCGACGGCGCGCTCGATGCGTTTCTCGGGCGCGACGACGTGATGCGCGAGTGGCTCGGCGTCGGTTGAGCGGCGTGGCCGCAATCGCGGGTTGAGTGCGCCGCCGCATGAGGTGCGGCATACGTTTCGAGCACCTGATGATTGACGTGATCTTTGCCGGCACGGTTCGAGGCGCCGATCCGCGTTCGCGACGGCGTTTGAACCGTTCATCGCGACCTGCCGCACAGGCCCCGTGTATGGGGCTTTCCATCGATTCGCTCGTGCGATTCAAACGATTGATCGTTTGGTGAGCGTCCTCCAGAAATCTTGTCGGCAACGCGCGGACAAATAAAGACAATCGAGTCAGCGGCGCGCAACGGCGAAGCGATGTTCGAAGCCTGTGCAGGGCTCGTACACGCGATTTCCGCCCGAGTTCATGAATGCGCCGAACCCCGCCGCGTTAGACGCGCAAAAGACGCGCCGCGGCTTCAGGAGGAGACATGATGAAACGGCAGGTGGCGTTGAGTGTCGAGCGCGTCGGAGCGAACATCGAGGCGCGCGTTGAAGTGCATCTGGGTCCGTTGGATCGAGCCGGGCATGCCAGGCATTCCCGGCGTTCCTGGAGTTCGCGGTTCGGCGCGGGCGCGGCGCTACTGGCCGCCGCCTTGCTGATGTTCGCATGCGCGGATGCTAGCTCGACCGCGGACTCGATGCCGGCCGATGCCGCATCGAAGGCACAACAACGCGCGGCGAGCGCACCGGGCAATCAGGATCGCGAAGCAGAGGCGAACGTGACCGCGAACGCATCGCCCGGTACGACACCCGCATCACGTCCCACGCTCGAACGCGACAAGGCGAGGCAACGGGCTGCCGAGCAACAGATCGCCGCGCGCGTGCCCTCGGCGAGCGGCATGCACGAAACGCGCAGCCGCGTGCTGACGCTGCGCGATTCCGGCATCGACGGTTCGCTCATGTTCGTGCGCGACGTCGATTTTCGGGTGACGGGCGAGATCGGTTTCATGATTCACGACATGGCCGCGACGCTGACGCCGACACGCCCCGGTCAGCCGATCGTCTTCGACGACCCGACCAGCGCGACGATCCACGTGCACCGTGGCGACGTCACGCTCGACAGCGCGAAGCTCACCGCGATTTTCGATCGTTATCTGTTCCAGTATCAGGGCTCGCCGCTGCGCAATATGCGCGTCGTGCCGCAGGACGGCGGCAATCTGCGCATCACGGGCGAGATGCATCGCGACACGTGGGTGCCGATCGCGCTGACCGGCTCGCTGTCGATGCGCAATCCTGACGAACTCGTGTTTCATCCCGATCACGTCGAAGTGGCGGGCATCGGCGCGGACAAACTGATGCAGGCCGCGCACGTGCGGATGGCCGATCTGCTCAAGGTCAACACGCCGATCGCGCGGCTCGATGGCGACGACGTTGTCATGCAGGTCGCGAAACTGACGCCGCCGCCCGCGCTGCGCATGACGATCACGCAGATTCAAACGAGCGCGTCGGGCGTGCGCTTCACGCTCGACGACGGCACCGTGCCGAACATCGCGTGGCCCGCGACGATGCCTGCGCACGGTCTGCTCGTGCAGGGCGGCGACGTGAAGTTCATGCGCTCGATGCCGATGAATATCGACATGGCGATCACGCCGCTTGCATCGACCGGATCGAATGCAGCGAACGTCGCGGCCGATGCCGCGCCGTTCGTGCTCGATCTGTACCACTACCGCGAGCAGATGGCCGCCGGCTATTTCACGTTCGACGAAGCGGGCGCGCTCGACGTGCATCTGCCGTCGTATCCGACGCTCGCGAGCGCGTCGAAGGCCGGGTCGTCGCCATCGCCGCAATCGTCGCAAACCGGCAGCGCGAGCGCACGCTATAACGACAGCCTGCTGCGCACGCAGCAGGCCTCGCTCGCGCAGGCCCGCGCGATCTGGCAATACGTGCCGCAGAATTTACGCATCGCATCGGCGGCGCATGCGACTCCGCTCGCCACGCGCGTCGCGTTCAAGCGCCGGAGTCTCGCGGCGCCGGCTTCGTTGTCTGCTTCAGCACTCGGCGACGAACGCCATTCGTCGGGGCCCGCGCCGCTGATTCACGTGCAGAACGTCGACTTCTACGTAGCAGGGCGCATCGGCTTTCACGTGCGCTCGCTCGATGCGCAGATGGTGCCGAAAAAGCCCGGAGAGCCCGTCGATTTCGACGATCCCGATCAGTACGACATTCATATCATCGGCGGCGAGGTCGTCGAACCGTGGCCCGCAATGGCCGCGCTCTTCAACGACTATCTGCTCGACTATGCGCCGCGCTCGCTCAACGATCTGCAACTGAAGCCGGTCGACGGCCAGCTCGAAGTGACGGGCGGCATCAAGCTATGGAATCATTTTCCCGGCGTATGGCTGCCGACCACGATGAGCGGCACGATCAGCGCGGCGGACGAACGGCATCTGGTCTATCGTCCCGCCGAGGTGAAAGTGCTCGGCGTGCCGCAAGCGGGTCTGCTGCGCGCGCTCGATATTCCGCTCGCGTCGTTGACGCCGTTCACGCGCAAGGGCGTCGCGCTCAAGGGCAACGAGCTCGTGTTCGACCAGTACACGGTGTTTCCGCCGCCCGCGCTGATCTCGCGGCTCGCGAGCGCGACCGTTACCGAGGCCGGGCTCGTGCTGAAGTTCAGGCGCGACAGCGCGGCCGTTGCGAAGCCGCCGGCCGGCGCGGGGCATAGCTTCGTATGGATCGAGGCCGGCGACGTGAAGATGTTCAACTCGCTCGTCACGAATACGCGCACCTATATCGAGGACAGTTCGAACTCCGGCGCAATGAAGTTCGACCTGTATGGCTACCGTCGCGACGTCTCGAAGGGGACGGTGCGCATGGACGAGGACGGCACGCTGCGCGTCGATCTTGCCGCGAGAAAGGCGGGACAGTGAGCGACGCAGTGAGCGGCGTACGGGAGCGCGATGCGAATCGCGCTGCACGGTGCCATCAAAGCACCGCGCAGCATAATTAATCAAGCATCCTTATTGATAATCCAATCGTGCGCCGGGTCGTTGTGGAAATGCCAGGTGCGCTGGCTGCCGGCCATCACGTTCAGATAATACGAGTCGTACCCATACGGCACGACGACCGGATGATAGCCGCGCGGCACCATCACGACGTCGTGATTCTCGACGGCCATCGATTCGTCGATATCGCGCGAATCGGTGTAGACGCGCTGAAACGCGAAGCCTTGCGGCGGATCGAGCCGGTGATAGTAAGTCTCTTCGAGCGAACTCTCGTGAGGGATATTGTCGGTGTCGTGCTTGTGCGGCGGATAGCTCGACGCATGGCCGCCCGGCGTTCTCACTTCGACGACGAGCAGCGATTCGGCAGGCTCGGTCTGCGGAAGAATATCGCAGACGTAGCGCGTATTGAGCGACCTGCCGCGTGTCGAGCGCTTCATCGAGGCGGGCTCGATGAGCCGCGCGGGGTACTCGCCCGTGGCCGGCGCGCTTGCGATGCCGATCTCCGCATCGCGGTTCGCGCGCACGGTCGCTCGCACGTTCGGCGGCAGATAGACCGCACACGGCGCGGCGTCTTCGAACACGCTGTCGCGCGAACCGAGCGAGGTCCACGTTGCTTTAGGCGTTTCGATATCGACGGCCCCGGTCAGCACGACGATGCATACCTCGCGCGACGGCTCGAATACGTGCACGATTTCGCTCGTGCCGAGCCGGTACGCGGCAAATCCGACATAACGCCAGCAGGCCGACTGCGGCGTGACTCGCGCGATCGTTTGGCCCTCGCGCTGTGCCTTCACCAATAAACTCATGCTGCCTCCTTGCCCGTGCCGTCGAGCGTATCGAGCGGTGCATCGGCGAGCGTGCGCAAAGTCCGATAACCCTTCTGGGCATACTCGAACGACGGCGCGACCACCGGGTCCTGTTCCGCTTCGACGACGAGCCAGCCGCGATAACCATGCCGCTTCAGCCGGCCGATGATGCCGGCAAAATCCACGGCCCCGTCGCCCGGCACCGTGAACGCGCCTGCGATTACCGCATCGAGAAAACTCCAGTTGCGATTGCGCGCGAGCTTCATGACCGCGGGCCGCACGTCCTTGCAATGCACGTGGCACACGCGCGCGATGTGCTGGTCGAGCACCGCGAGCGGATCGCCGCCCGCGAACGTGATGTGACCCGCGTCGAACAGCAGGCCGACCGCATCGCTCGTGCGTGCCATCAGTTGATCGACGTCGGCCGGCGTCTCGACATAGGCGCCCATATGATGATGGTACGCAAGCCGCACGCCATGGCTCAACGTATAGCGCGCGAATTCGTCGACCCGTGCTGTGTAGCCGGACCATTGCGCGTCGCTGAAAAAACGCGGCCGTTGATAAAGCGGCCGCGCCGCGCCCTGAATCGAATCGGCGACTTCGCCATACACCATCACCGTCGCGCCGTTTTGCGCGAGCAGTTCGAGATGCGGACCGACGGCGGCGATTTCCTCGGCGACACTGCGCTTCGCCAGTTCTCCGGAATACCAGCCGGAAACGAGCGCGAGGTCGTAGCGCGCGAGCAGCGTCTTCAACGCCTGCGGCTCGCGTGGAAACTTGTTGCCGAGTTCGAAACCTTCATAACCGATCTGGCGGCCCTCGGTCAGCGCGACTTCAAGCGGCGTTTCGCCGCCGAGCGAGGGCAGGTCGTCGTTCATCCACGAGAGCGGGTTGATGCCGATACGTACGTCGAAAGCAGTCATGCGGGCGTCCTCATTCGTGAGCGTGGCGAGCGTCGTGCGGCAGGGGTGCGGGCGGCTCGGCGCGCGCGGCAAGCTGCGCGTCGTATTTCGCGCGCGCGGCGCGCACCGCCTCGCGCGGCGAGACTTCGGGCACCGCGACTTCCCACCACCAGCCGCCGTCGCCGGTGGTGCGGGCCGGATCGGTGTCGATACTGATGACGTACGTGCGCGTGGCCGCGCGGGCGCGCCGCAGCGCCGCTTCGAGTTCGGCAAGATGGCCCACGTGCTCGGCCTCGGCGCCGAGCGCGCGCGCATGCGCGGCGAAGTCGATGCGTGGCGCGCCGGCTGCGCCCTGCAAGCTGTCCGCGAGCAGATTGTTGAACGGCGCGCCGCCGCAGGCTTGCTGCAAGCGGTTGATGCAGCCGAAGCCGCGATTGTCGAGCACGATGACGATCAGCTTCGCGTCGAGCATCACCGAGGTCGCGATCTCGCTGTTGAGCATCAGATAACTGCCGTCGCCGAGCATCACGATCACCTCGCGCTCGGGCCGTGCGAGCTTCACGCCGAGTCCGCCCGCGATCTCGTAGCCCATGCACGAATAGCCGTATTCGACGTGATACGCGCCGGGCCGGCCCGCGCGCCACAGCTTGTGCAATTCGGCGGGCAGCGTGCCGGCCGCGCACACGACGATGTCGTCGTTCGCCGAATGCGTGCTCGAACGCTGCACCGCGCCGATCACGTCGCCCTCGTAGGGCAGCACGGCGTCGCGTTGCGGCGCATGCGTGAGCGTGTGCACGGTGTCGCGCCAGCTTGCCGCGAGTTTGTGCGCACGCGCGGTCCATGCGCGCTCCGCGTGCCAGCCGTGCAGCGATTCGCCGAGCGCATCGAGCGCGAGCCGCGCATCGGCCTCGACGACGAGCGCGCGATGCTTGAGGCCGTCGAACGCATTGGCGTTGATCGCGATCACGTCGGCTTGCGTGAACAGCGTATTCGAGCCGGTCGTGAAGTCTTGCAGACGCGTGCCGACCGCGAGCACGCAGTCGGCATCGTGCGCGAGCGCGTTGGCGGCCGGCGAGCCGGTCACGCCGAGCGCGCCCGTGTTCAGCGGATCGTTCCACGCGAGCGCGCTTTTGCCGGCCTGCGTTTCGGCGACCGGTATGCCGTGCGCGCTCGCGAAGCGCTGCAGCGCGTCGGCCGCGCGGCCGTACAGCACGCCGCCTCCCGCGACGATCAGCGGATGCTTTGCCTGCCGCAAACGCGCGCACGCCGCCTCGATCTCGTCGATTCGCGGCGCGGGCGCATGAAAGCGGATCACGCGCGTCGCGAAGAAGTCCGCCGGAAAATCCCACGCCTGCGCCTGCACGTCCTGCGGCAAGGCGAGCGTGACGGGGCCGCACAACGCGGCGTCGGTCAGCACGCGTATCGCGCGCGGCAAGGCGCTCAGCAATTGCGCCGGATGCACGATGCGATCGAAGTAGCGCGACAGCGGCTTGAACGCATCGTTGGCGGAGACGCCGCCGTCGGCGCAATCTTCGAGCTGCTGCAACACCGGGTCGGGCGCGCGCGAGACGAAGATGTCGCCGGGCAACAGCAGCACCGGCAGGCGGTTCACGTGCGCGAGCGCGGCGGCGGTCAGCAGATTCGTCGCGCCCGGGCCGATCGAGGTCGTGACCGCCATCATGCGGCGGCGGAAATGCGCCTTCGCATAGGCGATCGCGCTATGTGCCATCGCCTGCTCGTTATGCGCGCGCAGCGTCGGCAATTCGTCGCGATGCTGGTACAGCGCCTCGCCGATGCCCGCGACGTTGCCGTGGCCGAAGATCGCGAACACGCCGCCGAACAGCGGCTCGGTGCCGCTGCCGTCTTCGCTGGCGACGCGTTGCGCGGCGAGATAGCGCACCAGCGCCTGGGCCATCGTCAGGCGCAGCGTGGCGCCGGCATTCGCGTGCGCCTGTGCTTGCTCCTGTGTTTGCGCATGGGTCTGCGCGGCGCTGCTCGCCGATAAGGCGTCGTCCTGCATGATGCGTTCGTTCATGCGGCCTGCTCCTGATGAACCTGATGCGGCGTGCCCTGGGCGGCTCGCCAGGCGGCGATCAGCGTTTCGAACGTATGGCGCACGCGCGCGATCAGTTCGTCATCGCCGATTTCTCCGGCCAGCCACGCCTGACTCGGGTCGTGAAAGATCGTGCGGCCGACCGTAAAGCCGCGGCACGTCGCCGACCGCGCGGCCGCGCGAAAGCCTTCGCTCAACTGCTCGACGGCCGCGGACAAACCGAGCAGCACGACGCCACGGCAATACGGGTCACGCTCGGCGATCAGCGCATCGATGGCATGCCATTGCGCGGCGTCCATCGGTTCGAGCTTCCACCACTCGGGATAGATGCCGAGGTTGTAGAGACGCTTGAGCGCGCGATACACGATGTCGGGCCCCTGCGGCAGCGACGCGTGCTTCGGCGGAATCACCTCGAGCAGCAGTTCATGGCCGCTCGCCTGGGTCGCATCGTAAAGCGCGCGCAATTGCGCTTCCTGTTCGAGGCGCTGCTCGATCGGCTCGTCGGGATGAAACTGCACGAGGCACTTCGCAACGTGCTCCTTCGGCCACGCGAGCAGCGTCGTGCCGATCGAGCGGCCCTGATCGAACACGAGCGGCACCGAACCCGGCAGCTCGACCGGGCGGCCGATCCACCAGCCGCGGCCGGTTGCGGCATTGAGCGCGTCCTGACCGTAGCGGTCGTCGATCAGCACGCCGATGCGGCCTTGCAGATGCAGCGCGTGTTCGGTCTGCGCGACCGCTTCGACGAACAGGTTCTTCAGATGCGCAACGCGCGCTTCGTCGGCGCCGGTTTGCTGCGCCAGTTCGAAAAACTGATTGCGATGATCGAACGCGAAGCCGAGCACTTCATGCCAGGGCTTGCGTGCCGGCGATACGCGATGCAGGCGCGCGAGCTTCGCGTCGCGGTCGGGCCGGCGCATCCGTTGCGGATCGGCTTGTGCTTCGCCAAGGAAGTAGTCGAGTTCGGCGGGCGTCGGCATGGCCGGGGCACAGCCGTGCCGCGAGACCACCAGCGCGCCGCTCGCGTTCGCGGCGCGCGCGCAGGCGTCGAGCGGCCGGTCGCGCAGCCAGCCGGACAGAAAGCCCGACGCGAATGCATCGCCTGCGCCGAGCACGTTCAGCACCTCGACTTCGACGCCGCCGTGAACCGGCATCTCGTCGAGCGAAGCCGGCACGTTGCCGTCGATGATCTGGCAGCCGAGCGGCCCGCGCTTGAGCACGAGCGTGGCCGGTGTGACCGCGCGCACCATCGCGAGCGCGTCGATCAGCTCGCTCTTGCCGCCGGCGATGCGGAATTCTTCCTCGGTGCCGATCACGAGGTCGAACAGCGGCAGAATGCGCTGCAAATGCGCGGTGACGCCTTCGCTCGCGACGAAACGCGTCTCGCCGTCGGCCTTGCCGGTGAGTCCCCACAGCACCGGACGATAGTCGATGTCGAGCACCGTGCGCACCTGGTTGCGGCGCGCGTAGTCGAGCGCGCGGCGGCTCGCGCGGTTCACCTGCTCGGTCGAGAAGTGCGTGCCGGTAATCAGCAGCGCTTTCGACGAGGCGATAAAGGCCTCGTCGAAATCGGCCGCGTCGATTGCCATATCGGCGCAGTCGTCGCGGTAGAAGATCAGCGGGAACGTGTCGCGGTCCTTGAGGCCGAGCAGCACGAGCGCGGTCAGCCGCTGGCGATCGACGCGCACGCGGCTCACGTCGCAGCCTTCGTTCGCGAGCGTTTCGGTGAGAAAGCGGCCCATGTGATCGTCGCCGACGCGCGCGAGCATCGCCGCATCGAGCCCGAGCCGCGCGCAGCCGAAGGCGATATTCGCCGACGAGCCGCCGAGATACTTCGCGAAGCTCGATACGTCTTCGAGCCGCGCGCCGACCTGCTGCGCGTACAGATCGACGGCGAGACGGCCGAGGCAGATGATGTCACGCGCGCGTCCCGGCGCGAAGCGGCTGCCGCGCGCGGTGCCCGCACCGGTATCCGAACCCGGCGCGGTCGCACGCGATATGCTGGAATGGTTCATGAAGAATCCTGAATAACGGGGCATGGTCGAAGGCCACGCGGGTTAGGCGGACGACGTGCGATCCGCGCGAAGCTCAGATGGTCGCGCCTTCGAGTTCACCCATCATTTTCTGCATCTCGGCGCCGCCGGCCATCATGTCGAGCACCTGGTCCTTGCTGATCGTTTCCTTCGTGAACGTGCCGAGCGATCTGCCGCGATTGAGCAGCGTGAACGAATCGCCGATCGGATAGGCGTGATGCACGTTGTGCGTGATGAAAATCACCGAGATGCCCTTGGCGCGCGCCTTGTGAATCAGCTTCAGCACGTTGAAGCTCTGCTTCACGCCGAGCGCGGCGGTCGGTTCGTCGAGAATCAGCACACGCGCGCCGAAGTGGATTGCGCGCGCGATCGCGAGACATTGCCGCTCGCCGCCCGACATCGTGCCGATCGGCTGATGCGGGTCGCGCACGTTGATGCCCATTTCGGCGAGCTTGTCGCGCGCGGTGCTCGCGCAGGTGTCGAGGTCCATCACGTTCAGGAAGCCGAATAGTTTCCTGTTCGGCTCGCGGCCCATGAAGAAGTTGCGCGCGACCGACAGCAGCGGCACCAGCGCGAGGTCCTGATAGACGGTCGCGATGCCGAGATCGAGCGCGTCTTTCGGCGAGGTGAAGTGCACCGGCTTGCCGTCCACGAGATAGGTGCCCGCGCTCGGCTGATGGACGCCCGCGAGCGTCTTGATCAGCGTCGATTTGCCGGCGCCGTTGTCGCCGAGCAGGCAGTGCACCTCGCCGCGTTTGAGGCGCAGCGTGATGTCGTTCAGCGCGATGATGTTGCCGAAATAGCGGCTGACGTTTTCGAGCGCGAGGATGGTGTCGTCCGCGTTCTGTTCGAGGTCGGTCATCATGAACTCCTTGCCGGGCGCGTTAGCGCGATGCGGCGACGCGGCCGCGCACGTAGTGATTGAACAGCACGGCGAACAGCAGCATCACGCCGAGGAACACGCGGAACCAGTCCGAGTCGACATTGGTGTAGGTGATGCCGATCTGCACCACGCCGAAAATCAGCGCGCCGAAGCAGGCGCCGACCACCGAGCCGTAGCCGCCCGTGAGCAATGTGCCGCCGATCACGGCCGCGATGATCGCCTCGAATTCGGCCTGCAAACCGCGGTCGGCGGCGGCCGAGCCGATATCGCACACCTGCAGCACCGCGTACAGGGCCGAGCAGAACGCGGTCAGCACGAACAGCGAGATCTTTACGCGGCGTACCGGCACGCCGACGTTCTTGGCCGCGTTGGCGTCGCCGCCGACCGCGAAGATCCAGTTGCCGAAGCGCGTTTTCGCGAGCGTGAACGCGCAGACCACGGCCAACGCGAGCCACCACAGCAGGACCTTGGGAATGCCCGGCACGAGCGGCGTGCCGTTGTCGAGCATCTTCACGAGGCCGAGATGGCCGAGCGAGACGAACAGCCCTTTGAAGGCGACGCCCTGGAAGAGCGTGTGCGCGAACCAGTCCTCGCGCGCGACGTCGCCGACGCCGGAGATGATCGTGCGGTCGGCGAACATCACCGAGAGCGCGAGCGTGAGGCCGCGCAGAATGAACAGGAACGCGAGCGTGACGATGAACGACGGCAGCCGCGTGCGCATCACGAGGTAGCCGTTGAGCGCGCCGAGCAGCATCGAGCCGGCGAACGCGAACAGGATCGCGAGCCAGATCGGCCAGTGGAAGTACATGGTCGGCAGCGCGACCATCATGCCGGCGAAGCCGATCATCGAGCCGATCGACAGGTCGAACTCGCCGGCGATCATCAGCATGCACGCGCCGACCGAGATCAGGCCGAGATAGGCCGCGACCTGCGACCAGTTCATGATGCCGTCGAGGTTGAACATCCCCGAGTTGCCGGCCGCGAGGCCGAACACGAGGAACACCATCACGGTGCCGGCCAGCGCCGCGAATTCGGGGCGGTTCAGCAGATGCCGGAACCACGATTCCTCGCGCATGCGTTCGTCCGGCGCGGTGGCCGATGTGGCTGCTGAGGTGGCCCCTGAGGTGGCCCCTGAGGTGGCCGCTGATGCAGCCGGGTCCTGCGGATCGGACGCGGGCGGTTTGCGGTGATTGGGATGGAAAAGATCGGCGACACCCATTGAAGCTCTCCTTGATACGCCGGCAAGCCGATCGACGCGGCACCGCGGGCGTTGGAACTGATGAATTCAACCGTGGGCCGCCGGCGCGGCGGCCTGCTCAGGCGCTGCGTTGCCGCGCAGTCAGCGATATTGCCCCGCGTATTTGAGTACCTTGTCGACGTTGGCCTTCGTGATGAAGCCCGGACCCGAGCCGATATTGCGCGGCCCATACGACGGCGCGAGCCCGTAGGTGTCGAGCCGCTCCTTGAACTTCGGATTCGCCTGCAGAATCTCGCGGATCTTCACCGGATCGGTCGTCTGGTTCTTCTTCGCGATCGCGAGCACGGCAACCGGGATATAGCCCTGCAAATACGGCTGCTGGTCGATCGCGAACTGGATCGTGCCGTTCTGGATGCCCTTCGCGATGTCGCTGTCGAAGTCGAACGTGGCGAACCAGAGCTTGCCGGCAAGGCCCATCTGTTGCAGCGCCTTCAAGGTCGGATCGGCCGACAGCGGGCCGAGCGCGAGCACCGCCTGGGTGTCCGGATGATTGCGCAGGAACGCGCTGACTTTGGACTGCACGCCGGTCGGGTCCTGGCCCGCGTCGAGCGTCGAGGTCTTGACGTCGGCGCCGATCGCCTCGGCGAAACCGCGGCAGCGTTCGAACGAAGCCGGGTTCGTCGCATAGTGGTTCACGCACAGGAACGACTTGATGCCGGCGGTCTTGGCCTTTTCGCCCGCCGCCTTGCCGGCCGCGTATTCGGGCTGGCCGACGTGCATGAGCGCGCCGAGCTTGGCGCTCTGTTCTTCGGTGCCCGAATTGATCGTGACGAGCGGAATGTGCTTTTCGGTGACTTTCGCAATCGAGCTCTTCAGCACGTCGAAGTCGGCGATCGAGACGATCACGCCGTCGTAGTTGCGCGCGGCCGCCTGTTCGACGAGACGCGCCATGTCGGCAATGTCGCCGTTCGGCGGATTGCGGTAGTCGGTCTGAACGTTGAAGTCCTCGTCGGCCTGTTTGATCGCGTTCTTGATCGTGTTCCACCACGAATCCGAATCGGGCGCATGGCTGATCAGCACGAAGTGAGCGTCCGCCGCGCGGGCTGCCGTCGCCGCGCCGAATCCCGTTGCCAATGCCAACGCCGTCGCCAGAATCCTGAGCGCCGCCTTGCCTTTGCCAAGTCTCATGGTCTCCACCTTTCTCGATCTGTCGTTTGTCATTGAAGGCGCGCCTCGCGGATGGTTGCCCATTTCCGTGTAAATCCGCACAACAGGGCCGAAGCGGCACCGCTCAGGACCAAGAGTAGGCCATCTTTCGATGTCTTGCAAAGAAAATTTCACGAAAAATAAAAATGGAAAATATGTTCCATTTGCTTGGGGCGCTGCCTATAATCGGCAGCGTCGGAAGCACGAGCGGGAGGCCGCGAGTGCTTCTGCCGCATAGCAAAAAACACTCGAGGGGCAGACATGGCGGAACCGAACACCGAAGAAACGTTGCCGGGCGTCGAGGATTTGATGCGGCGCATCGCGGACAACTACGAGACGCTGCCGCGTCAGTTGAAGAGCGTCGCGACCTATATCGAGCAGCATCGTTCGAGCGTGATGATGGACCGCACGAGCGACATCGCCGCGAGCTGCGGCGTGCATCCGTCGGCGGTCGTGCGCTTTGCGCAGCGCTTCGGCTTTTCCGGCTTCTCCGATCTGCAGGCGGTGTTTCGTCAGGCTTATGCGGAGCAGGGCGTGTCGTCGCCGAGCTATCAGCAGCGCATTCGCCGGCTGATCGACGAGAAGCCCGGCACCTTGTCGGGCGGCTCGGTCGCGCGCGAGTTCATCGCGGCGTCGCGCGGCGGCCTCGAAGAACTCGAGGCGGGCCTCGACGACAAGCAGTTCGACGCCGCCGTGAAAATGCTGCAGCAGGCCGACAACATCTACGTGGTCGGTGTGCGGCGCTCGTTTCCGGTCGCGAGCTACATCGTCTACGCGTTGCAGCACACGCCTAAGCGCGTGCATCTCGTGTCGGGCTTCGGCGGCATGTACCGCGAGCAGATTCGCAGCGTGAAGAAGGGCGACGTCGTGATCGCGATCAGCTTCGCGCCATATGGCAAGGAAACGCAGTACTGCCTGCGCGTCGCGCATCATCTTCAGGCGAAGACGCTCGTCATTACGGATAGCCAACTATCGCCGCTCGCGCGCTACGCGAGCACGCTGTTGTATGTGAAAGAGGGCAGCGCGTTCGCGTTTCGCTCGCTGACCAGCACGATCTGCCTGTGCCAGGCGTTGTTCATTGCGCTCGCGTACAAGCTCGAACTGAACGTTGAAGAATCCCACGACCCTGGAGGCTACGATGACTGACGCGGTAAACACGATCGACGTCGCGCTGTTCGGCGCGGGGCGCATCGGCAGGATTCATGCGGCTAACCTTGCGCGGCAGCC
This sequence comes from Paraburkholderia sp. Cy-641, assembly GCF_011752945.1. Lineage (NCBI taxonomy): Bacteria > Pseudomonadati > Pseudomonadota > Betaproteobacteria > Burkholderiales > Burkholderiaceae > Paraburkholderia > Paraburkholderia sp. Cy-641. The sequence goes on along the minus strand of NZ_VWWM01000020.1, from coordinate 35,615 downwards.
CGGCGTGCGGCTCAAGTACGTTGTCGACGTGAATCGCGAGGCCGCCGGGGCGCTGGCCGAGCAGCATGGCGCGCGGGTTGCCGATATCGATGGCGCGCTCGGCGACGCGTCGATCGGAGCGTCCGTGATCTGTTCGAGCACCGACACGCATGCGGACCTGATCGTGAAGTCGGCGGCGCAGAGCAAGCACGTGTTCTGCGAGAAACCGGTCGATCTCGCGCTCGAGCGCGCGCGCCTGTGCGCGCAAGCGGTGGAGCGCGCGGGCGTGGTGTGCATGATCGGTTTTCAGCGCCGTTTCGATCCGACGTTTGCGTCGCTGAAAGCGCGCCTCGACGCGGGCGAGATCGGCACGCCGGAAATGCTCGTCGTCACGAGCCGCGATCCGGGCGCGCCGCCGCTCGAATACATCCGGCACTCGGGCGGCATCTTCAAGGACATGCTGATTCACGACTTCGATATCTTCCGCTGGATTCTCGACGACGAAGCCGACACGCTGCACGCCACCGGCAGCTGCCTTGGCGATCCGGCGATCGCCGAGGCGGGCGACATCGATTCGACGGCGGTCACGATCCGCACGAAGCGCGGCCGGCTGTGCCAGATCAACACCGCGCGCCGTGCCGCTTACGGCTACGACCAGCGCTTCGAAGTGCTCGGCAGCGGCGGCATGCTGCAAGCCGGCAACGTGCGGCCGACCGAAGTCACCGCGTACTCGAAAACCGAAGTGTCGACCGACGTGCCCGAGGCGTTCTTTCTCGAACGCTATCGTGCGGCCTACGCGCTCGAAATCGCGCATTTCTTCGATGGGGTCAGGCATGGCAAGCCGGTGCGCACGACCGTCGCCGATGGTCTGAAAGCGCTCGAACTCGCCGAAGCGGCGACGCGTTCGTGGCGCGAAGGCCGCGCGATCCAACTCGGCGAGGTGGCGTGATGAAGCCGGCTACGCAGCAGGTGCGCCTCGGCGTGGTGGGCCTTGGGCGGCTCGGCAAGCGGCACGCCGAAAATCTCGCGTATCGCGTGCCGGGCGCCATGCTCGCGGCCGCCTGCAGTCCGTTGGAAGACGAACTCGCATGGGCTCGCGATGCACTGCCCGAGCCGCGTCTTTACACCGATTACGCAGACCTGCTCGCCGATCCGCAGGTCGATGCGGTGTGGCTCGTCACGCCGTCGTCGCTGCACGCGCAGCAGATCGTCGACGCCTTGCAGGCCGGCAAGCACGTGTTCTGCGAAAAGCCGCTGTCGCTCGACGTGGCCGAATGCGAGCGCGTGCTGGAGGTGGCGGCGCGCTATCCGCACTTGCAGGCGACGATCGGCTTCATGCGGCGCTTCGATCCGAGCTACAAGGACGCGTTCGACAGGATCGCGATGGGCCAGATCGGCCGGCCGTTTCTCGTGCGCTCGCAGACCACCGACAAAAACGATACCGACGGTTTCTTCGTGCGCTTCGCGGCGACCTCGGGCGGCATCTTTCTCGACTGCACCGTGCACGACATCGACGTCGCGCGCTGGCTGCTCGGCAAGCCGCGTGCGACGCGCGTGTTCGCGGCGGGGGCCGTTGCGTTGCACGAAGGCTTGCGTGAATTCAGCGACGTCGACAACGGCGTCGCGATCTGCGAATTCGAGGGCGGCAAGCTCGCGATGTTCTACGCGTCGCGCACGCAGGCGCACGGCAACGACACGCATAGCGAAGTGATCGGCACGGCGGGCGCGCTCGCGATCGGCCGCAATCCGCGCGCGAATCGCGTCGAGATTTATGACGCGAGCGGGGTTCGCAACGAATGCACGCCGAACTTTTTCGACCGTTTCGAGGATGCATTTCTGCACGAGGCACGCGCGTTCGTTGCGGCGGTGCAGGGCGGGGTGGCTCAACCCGAGTCGGCGCAGGCGGGGGCGACGCTGGCCGATGCGCTCGAAGCGACGCGGATTGGCATGGCGCTGCGCGAGTCGCTGCAAAGCGGGCAGGCGGTGATGCTGTAGCGGCGCGGGTTGCCGCTCGAGGGCGGGCGAGGCGAGGTGAAGCGGGGCGGATCGTGTCGAGGCGGTGACACGCACCGTCGCAGGCCCGGGCGGCGAAACACCGCCTGCTGTAGAATTTGGCCCTCTGTCCGGCGTCGCGAGCGACGCCCTCGTCCCGAAGGTCATCGTCGATGCAAATTCAGATTCACAAGGAAGTCGATGCGCGCGGGCTCATGTGCCCGCTGCCCATCCTGCGCGCCAAGAAGGCGCTCGCCGACATGGAAAGCGGCCAGATTCTCAAGGTGCTCGCCACCGATCCCGGCTCGCAGCGCGATTTTGCCGCGTTCGCGAAGCAGACCGGCAACGAGATTGTCGAAAGCTCGGCGCAAGACAAGGTGTTCACGTTTCTGATGCGGCGGCGCTAGGCAGTCAAACCCGCCAGAACCCGGCACTCGGCCAAACCCGCCACGCGAGGCGGTACGCAAGAAGCAGAAAAGGCGCTGTGCCCGCGAATGCGGGGCACAGCGCCTTTTCGTTTTGAGCGCACCGAGCGCACCCGAGGGCACGCTCAGCGGTGTGGCGCGCGTTGCGTTGAATGGCCCCGCGGCCCGCAGGCCGCGAAGCGAATCCGTCAGCCTTCCAGCACCGGCGAACGCGTGCGCAGATACTGCTCGAAATCGGCGGCCACTTCCGGGTGACGCAGCGCGAACTCGACCGTCGCCTTCAGATAACCGAGCTTGCTGCCGCAGTCGAAACGCGTGCCGTGATACTTGTACGCGAGCACCTGTTCGTCGGCGAGCAGCGACTGGATCGCGTCCGTCAACTGCAATTCGCCACCCGCGCCGGGCTTGATCGAGCGCAGATGATTGAAGATGCGCGGCTTGAGCACATAGCGGCCGACCACGCCGAGGTTCGACGGCGCCACGCTCGGCTCCGGCTTTTCGACGATGCCTGACATCTTGATGATCGAATCTTCCCACTCCTTGCCGTCGACGATACCGTACGACTTCGTGTCTTGCGGCGGGATCTCTTCGACGCCGATCACCGAGCTGTGATAGTGATCGAACACCTCGATCATCTGCGTCATCACGGGCGGCGTGCCGTACAGCAGGTCGTCCGCGAGAATCACGGCGAACGGGTTTTCGCCGACCAGCTTTTCTGCGCACAGCACCGCGTGGCCGAGGCCGAGCGCTTCGGCCTGGCGCACGTAGAAGCAGTCGACATGGCTTGGCTTGATGCTGCGCACGAGTTCGAGCAGCTTGTCCTTGCCGCGCGCCTCGAGTTCGGCCTCGATTTCATAGGACTTGTCGAAATGGTCCTCGATCGCCCGCTTGCTGCGGCCCGTGACGAAGATCATTTCGGTGATGCCGGCTGCCATCGCTTCCTCGACAGCGTACTGAATCAGCGGCTTGTCGACGATCGGCAGCATTTCTTTCGGGCTTGCCTTCGTGGCAGGGAGGAATCGGGTGCCAAGACCGGCTACCGGAAATACCGCCTTTGTAACTTTTAGCATGTGATTACCCTGAGTCCTCTGGTTTAAGGCCTTGCCCACCGCGGCGGCGGTGGGGCAAGACGTGTCGATCAGACCGGCAAGCGATCCAGTTGCGCTTTCAGCTTGCCGACGGTAGCTTCGAAATCGGCGAGACGTTTTTGTTCCTGTTCAACGACCGCCGGCGGCGCCTTGGCAACGAAAGCCTGATTCTGCAGCTTGCCGTTGCATTTGGCGATTTCGGCGGTGAGACGCGCGATCTCTTTCGACAGGCGTTCCCGCTCGACGGCCACGTCGATTTCGACCTTCAAGACGAGCTTGTCGCTTCCTACGATAGCAATCGGCGCGCCATCCGCCTGCGCATCGAGCGTAGCCTCGTCGGCGATGATCTGCACTTCGGACAAACGCGCCAATGCCTGGGCGTATGGCGCGAAAGTGCGAAGCCGCTCCGCGTTGCCGGTGGCGAGCAACGGCACCTTCACGGCCGGCGACAGGTTCATCTCGCCACGCAGATTCCGGCACGCGTCGATCACAGCCTTGAGGTCGGCGGCCCAGCGCTCGGCGTCTTCGTCGAGCTTGGCGGGCTCGGCGATGGGGTACGGCTGCACCATGATGGACGCTTCGCCTTCGGCCTTGCCCTCGGGGTAGCGTGCCGCGAGCGGCGCCACTTTCTGCCACAGCGCTTCGGTAATGAACGGAATCACCGGATGCGCGAGGCGCAGCACCGTTTCGAGCACCCGCAACAGCGTGCGGCGCGTGGCGCGCTGCTGGTTCGGCTGTCCCGTCTGGATCTGGACCTTTGCAAGTTCGAGATACCAGTCACAGTATTCGTCCCATACGAACTTGTATAGGGCATTGGCGACATTGTCGAAGCGATAGTCGGCAAAACCCTTGGCGACTTCGGCTTCCACGCGTTGCAGCAGCGACACGATCCAGCGGTCGGCCGGCGAGAAATGCAGATGGCCTTCCGGCCCGCATTCGCCGCATTGCGCCGGCTGGCCGAAACCGCAGTCGTGGCCTTCGCAGTTCATCAGCACGAAGCGCGTGGCGTTCCACAGCTTGTTGCAGAAGTTGCGATAGCCCTCGCAGCGCGCGAGGTCGAAGTTGATGTTGCGCCCGAGCGTGGCCATCGAGGCCATCGTGAAGCGCAGCGCGTCGGTGCCGAACGCCGGAATGCCGTCCGGAAACTCCTTGCGGGTTTTCTTTTCGATCGACGCGGCCTGCTTCGGATTCATGAGGCCGGTGGTGCGTTTCGCGACGAGCGCGTCGAGGCCGATGCCGTCGACGATATCGATCGGGTCGAGCGTATTGCCCTTGCTCTTCGACATCTTCTGGCCTTCGGCGTCGCGCACGAGGCCGTGCACGTAGACCGTGTCGAACGGCACCTTGCCCGTGAAGTGCGTGGTCATCATGACCATGCGCGCGACCCAGAAGAAGATGATGTCGAAGCCGGTGACGAGCACCGACGACGGCATGAAGTGCTTCAGTTCCTCGGTTTCGTTCGGCCAGCCGAGCGACGAGAACGGCACGAGCGCCGACGAGAACCATGTGTCGAGCACGTCTTCGTCGCGCTTTAACGCACCCGTGTAGCCCGCCGCGGCGGCTTTCGCGCGCGCGTCTTCCTCGGTCTTCGCAACGAAGATTTCGCCGTTTTCGCCGTACCACGCCGGAATCTGATGACCCCACCAGAGCTGACGCGAGATGCACCAGTCCTGGATGTTTTCGAGCCACTGGTAGTAGGTGGTGGTCCAGTTCTCGGGCACGAATTTGATCTGGCCGGTGCGGACCACGTTCAGCGCGGTTTCGGCGATCGACTTGCCCGGGTTGAACGTGCCCTCGGGAGCCGGCTTGCTCATCGCGACGAACCACTGGTCGGTCAGCATCGGCTCGATCACGACGCCGGTGCGGTCGCCGCGCGGCACCATCAGCTTGTGCGGCTTGACCGATTCGAGCGCGCCGAGCGCTTCGAGATCGGCGACGACCTGCTTGCGGGCGTCGAAACGATCGAGGCCGCGGTATTTTTCGGGCGCGTTGTCGTTGATCTTCGCGTCGAGCGTGAGGATTTCGATTTGCGGCAGCTGGTGGCGCAGGCCGACCTGGTAGTCGTTGAAATCGTGCGCGGGCGTGACCTTGACGACGCCGGTGCCGAATTCGCGGTCGACGTAGTCGTCGGCGATGATCGGCACTTCGCGGTTCGACAGCGGCAGCGTGACGGTCTTGCCGATCAGGTGTGCGTAGCGTTCGTCTTCGGGATGCACCATCACGGCGGTGTCGCCGAGCATGGTTTCCGGACGCGTGGTGGCGACGGTCAGATGGCCCGAGCCGTCGGTGAGCGGATACTGGATGTGCCACAGGTGGCCGTTTTCCTCCTCGCTGACCACTTCGAGGTCGGAGACGGCGGTGAGCAGCACCGGGTCCCAGTTGACGAGACGCTTGCCGCGATAGATCAGGCCCTGTTCATACAGGCGTATGAATACGTCGCGCACGGCGGCCGACATTTTGTCGTCCATCGTGAAGTATTCGCGCGACCAGTCGATCGACGCGCCGAGGCGGCGCACCTGGCTCGTGATGGTCGAGCCGGACTGCTGCTTCCATTCCCACACGCGCTCGACGAACTTGGCGCGGCCGAGGTCATGGCGCGACACGCCCTGCGCGTCCAGTTGCCGTTCGACGACGATTTGCGTGGCGATCCCGGCGTGGTCCGTGCCCGGCACCCACAGCGTGTTTTCACCGAGCATACGGTGATAGCGCGTGAGGCCGTCCATGATGGTCTGGTTGAACGCGTGGCCCATGTGCAGCGTGCCCGTGACGTTCGGCGGCGGCAGCTGGATCGAGAAATCCTTGCGATTGGAGTCGAAGAAGGGCGCGGCGTAGGCGCGCTTTTCCCATTCCGGGCCCCAATGGGCTTCGATGGTGTGGGGTTCGAAGCTTTTGGCAAGCGTCGAGGTGGGGTCGCTCGAGGTGTCGCTCATGTTTCTGGTTAAAGGCAGGATTTTGGATGCGGAGGATTGGAGATTATAGCTGGGAGGGGGAGGGGCCTGCGTGGGGCGGTTTTTTTCGTTTTTCTGGCTTTGTTGGCCTTTCCTTGTGTTCGTGTCGGTCTATTGGCGTTGCCCCTGTGCGGGGCGGCACCTACTTTCTTTGCGGCTGCAAAGAAAGTAGGCAAAGAAAGCAGCTTCACACCGCTAATTCTGAAGCGGGTCCCCTGGCCTGGAGGGGATCGTGGTGCATCTGGAATCTGTCTCCTCGCGCATTCCGCGTCAGTGACAAGGCCGTCATTCTTCCGGCGGCGCTACGCGCGCCGAAGCCCGGCTCAAAAACCATCGGTTGTTTCGGCGTGTCGCCGAGGTGCAGCCGATGGCCCCCGTTGCGCGAACGAACCCGCGGGTTCTCCTGGCAGACCCGTCCGCGACGCACGCAGTGCGGAGTGGGAGCGGATGACGGCTTTGTCACCAAGATGGAATGTGCGAGGGCACCGATTCCAGATGCACCACTGTCCTCTCCAAGCCAAGGGGCCCACTTAAGAGCTGGAGGTGTGAAGCTGCTTTCTTTGCCTACTTTCTTTGCAGCCGCAAAGAAAGTAGGTGCCGCCCCGCACAGGGGCAACACTAATAGACCGACACGAAAACAAGGAAAGGCCAACAAAGTCAGAACAACGACAAAGAAGCACCGCCCCGCCCAAGGGGCCAACACCCCACGCACAACGACACCCCCCAATCCAGACCAACAAAAAAATCCCGCCCCGCACAGGGGCCTATAATGTCATTCGCCCTGCCGTCCGCCAGAGAAAATGCCCGATCTCCTCGCCAATCTGAACCCCGAACAACACGCCGCCGTCACGCTCCCCAATGAGCCCGCACTGATCCTCGCAGGTGCCGGCAGCGGCAAAACCCGCGTCCTGATCACCCGCATCGCGTGGCTCATCCAGCACGGCCTCGCGTCTCCCGCGACCGTGCTCGCCGTCACCTTCACGAACAAGGCCGCCCGCGAAATGATGGCGCGCCTCTCGGCGCTCCTGCCCATCGACACGCGCGGCATGTGGATCGGCACCTTCCACGGTCTCTGCAACCGCATGCTGCGCGCGCATCACCGCGACGCGGGCCTGCCCGCCACGTTCCAGATTCTCGATACCGCCGACCAGCTTTCCGCGATCAAGCGCCTCATGAAGGGCCTCAACATCGACGACGAAAAGTACCCGGCGAAAAATCTCCAGTACTTCATCAACAACGCGAAAGAGCAGGGGCTGCGGCCGAAAGACGTCGACGCCACCGACAACTTCAATCGCAAGTTCGTCGAACTCTACGAAGCCTACGACCAGCAGTGCCAGCGCGAAGGCGTGGTCGATTTCCCCGAGCTGCTGCTGCGCTGCCACGAACTGCTCGCGCACAATCCGCCGCTGCGCGCGCATTACCAGGCGCGCTTCCGGCACATCCTCGTCGACGAGTTCCAGGACACCAACAAGCTGCAATACGCGTGGCTCAAGCTGCTCGCGGGTCAGCACAACGCGATCTTCGCGGTCGGCGACGACGACCAGTCGATCTACGCATTCCGCGGCGCGAACGTCGGCAACATGCGCGACTTCGAGCATGAGTTCAACGTGCGCAATCTGATCAAGCTCGAACAGAACTACCGCTCGCACGGCCATATTCTCGATGCCGCGAATCAGCTCATCGCCAACAACTCGCGGCGCCTCGGCAAGAATCTGCGTACCGACGCGGGGCACGGCGAGCCGGTGCGCGTCTACGAATCGGCAACCGATTCGCAGGAAGCGGGCTGGATCGTCGAGGAAATCAAGGCGCTCATCAGCACCGGCACCTCGCGCAGCGAAATCGCCGTGCTCTATCGCAGCAACGCGCAGTCGCGCACGATCGAGCACACGCTCGTGAATGCGGGCATCGCCTATCGCGTGTATGGCGGCCTGCGCTTTTTCGAGCGCCAGGAAGTCAAGCACGCGCTCGCCTATCTGCGTCTGATCGACAACCCGAACGACGACACCGCGTTCGCGCGCGTCGTCAATTTCCCGACGCGCGGCATCGGCGCGCGCTCGCTCGAACAGCTCGCGGACGCGGCGCGCCTGTACAACTGCTCGATGGCCGCGGCAATTCCGTACGTCGCGGGCAAAGCCGGTTCGAGCCTCGCCGCGTTCGCGAACCTGATCGGCAGGATGCGCGCGGAAACGCAGCAGATGAGCCTGCCCGAAACCGTCGAGTACGTGGTCCGCACGAGCGGTCTCGCGGAGTTCTACCAGAACGAGCGCGAAGGCCAGGACCGGCTCGAAAACTTGCAGGAACTCGTCAACGCGGCGGCCGCGTTCGTCAGCGAAGAGGGCTACGGGCTCGACACGCCCGCGCGCTCGATTCCGCTGCGCCCCGGTGCGAGCGCCGCGCCCGAACTGGCGGTCGCGACCGACGATCCGAACACGGTCGTGCTCGATGCGCCCGATCTCGCCGAGCCCGCGCAAAACCCCGACACGATGACGCCGCTCGCCGGTTTTCTGTCGCACGCGTCGCTCGAAGCGGGCGACAACCAGGCGCAGGCCGGCCAGGAAGCCGTGCAGCTGATGACGGTACACGCGGCCAAGGGGCTCGAATTCACCGCGGTGTTCATCACCGGTCTCGAAGAAGGGCTGTTCCCGCACGAGAACAGCGCGATGGAAACGGACGGCCTCGAAGAAGAACGGCGCCTCATGTACGTGGCGATCACGCGCGCGAAGGAGCGGCTCTATCTGTCGTTCGCGCAAAGCCGCATGCTGCACGGCCAGACGCGCTACAACATCCGCTCGCGCTTTTTCGACGAACTGCCGCAGGACACGCTCAAGTGGCTCACGCCGAAGGTCGAGGCGGGTTCGCGCTGGGGCGGCCGCTCGGACAACGCCGGCTATGGACGCGACTGGTTCGCGCGGCCTGGCTACACGGGCCCCGCCTCGACGACCCCGGCCACGCTGCCCGCTTTCGCGAACGAGCAGCGCGCCGCGGAAACGGGCTTCCGCGTCGGTCAGCAGGTGTTCCACACGAAGTTCGGCGAAGGCACGATCACCGCGCTCGAAGGCGGCGGCACCGATGCGAAGGCGCAGGTCAAGTTCAAGCGGCACGGCGAGAAGTGGCTGGCGCTCGCGGTGGCTAAATTGCAGGCGGTCGAATGAGCGCACCCACGACGACTATCCCGGGCGCGGCTCCCGAGGCCAATCTCAATGCTGTTCCGAATGCAGGCGCTAATGTAGTCACCAGCGCCGATGCGCGGCGTCCGCTCGGCGTGCTGGCCGCGCTGCCGCAGGAACTCGGCGATCTGATCGAAGCGATGCGCGCCGAATCCGGCGTGCGCACGGTCACGCACGGCCAGCGCGATTATCACGTCGGCACCGTGCGTGGCACGCCGTGCGTCGTCACGCTCGCGCGCGTCGGCAAGGTCGCGGCGGCGGCTACCGTCAGCGCGCTGATCCATGCGTTCGATGTCGAAGCGATCGTGTTCACCGGGGTGGCCGGCGGCGTCGGCAGCGAGGTGCGGATCGGCGATATCGTCGTCGCCGATACGCTGCTGCAGCACGATATCGACGCGTCGCCGCTGTTCCCGCGCTTCGAGGTGCCGCTGCTCGGCGTGTCGCGTTTCGGCGTCGATGCGACGCTCGCCGACCGGCTCGCCGCCGCCTGCGAGCGCTTCGCCGCCGAGGAAGGCGCGGCTTGCGCGGCGCGCTTCGGCACGCGCGAGCCGCGCGTGCATCGCGGGTTGATCGTCAGCGGCGATCAGTTCGTCGCGAGCGCGGCGGCCGTCGCGGCATTGCGCGAAGCCTTGCCCGATGCGCTCGCGGTCGAGATGGAAGGCGCGGCGCTCGCACAGGTCTGCTACGAGTACGGCGTGCCGTGTGCGGTCGTGCGCACCATTTCCGATACCGCCGACGATCATGCGCCGACGTCGTTCATGTCGTTCCTCACCGAGATCGCGGGCACGTATTCGAACGCGATTCTTGCGCGCTTTTTCGAGGCGCATGGCGAGGCGGGGGAGCGGGCAGGGACGGCGCGAGGGTAGGGTAGCGAAGCCGCGCGCGAAGTTTGCTGGCCGGCTGACTTGCTGGCGGGCTGGCGATGCGGGTAAAGGCGCGCTACAGCGGCGGGTTGGCGATACGGCGGACGCGAATGCGGGACTCGCTGATTTTTTGCCGCGGGGCGCGCGTTGCTCGCGCTGACGTTGCGCGTCGGCGCTTCGATACTCGCGCCTTAGCCGTCGCCGCTGCTTGACTCCAGCGCTTCAAGTGCTGCACACCCGCACCTCACGCCGGCCTCATGTCAGCTTCACGCCCGGCTCCCGCAGCAATTCAGCCTTGTCCGCTCTCATTCGAGCGCACCACCGAGCGCATCGCGCACCTGCTGTAGCGCGGCCGGGTCTTCGATCGTCGGCAGGTCGCCGGGCTCGCGGCCTTCCGCGAGCGCCGCGATTGCGCGGCGCAGCAGTTTGCCGGAGCGCGTCTGCGGCAGCATCGACACCATCACCACGCGCGTTGGCCGCGCGATCGTGCCGAGTTGGCGATCGACCGTCGCCAGCAGTTCGGCTTCGAGCCGCGCGCGCTCGCTCGGGTCGCGGCCGCCAGGATCGTTATCGGGGCGCGCGCCGCGCAGCACGACGAAGGCCATCGCGGTCTGCCCCTTGAGCGCATCCATCACGCCGACCACCGCCACTTCCGCGACGGCCGCGTGGCTCGACAGCGCTTCCTCGATCTCGCGCGTGCCGAGCCGGTGGCCGGCGACGTTGATGACGTCGTCGGTGCGGCCGAGGATCGTCACGTAGCCGTCCGCATCCTGCACGCCCCAGTCGAACGTCGAATAGACCTGATGGTTCGGAATGCTCGACCAGTAGGTGCTGACGAAGCGGCGGTCGTCGCCCCACACCGTCGACATGCAGCCCGGCGGCAACGGATGGTCGAGCGTCAGCACGCCTTTTTCGCCGACTGCGCACGGCTCGCCCGTCAGTTCGTTGCGCAGCGTCAGGCTGAAGCCGGCCGACGGCACGCCCGGCGAGCCGAGCTTGGTCGGCAGCGCTTCGACGCCGCGCGGGATCGCGAGCATCGGCCAGCCGGTTTCGGTCTGCCAGTAGTTGTCGATGACGGGTTTGCCGAGCGCGCCGGAAATCCATGCGGCGGTCGGCTCGTCGAGCGGCTCGCCGGCGAGAAAGAGCGTGCGCAGGCTCGACAGATCGGCCGCCTTCAGCAGCGCCGGGTCCTGCTTCTTCAGCACGCGCAGCGCGGTCGGCGCGGTGAACATCAGGTTGATCCTGTGCCGCTCGACGAGCCGCCACCAGATGCCGCCGTCCGGGCGAATCGGCGTGCCTTCATACATGACGGTGGTGAGACCCGCGATCAACGGCGCGTAGACGATATAGCTGTGGCCGACCACCCAGCCCACGTCGGAAGCGGTGAACATCGTGTCGCCGGGCTTGCCCTCGAAGATGTATTCCATCGAGGCCGCGAGCGCGACCGCATAGCCGCCGACGTCGCGCTGCACGCCTTTCGGCTTGCCGGTCGTGCCCGAGGTGTAGAGCACATAGGAAGGCTCGTTCGATTCGAGCCATTCGCACGGCACGCGGGCGTCGAAGAACTGCTCGCGCAGCGGCTCGTAGGCGACGAGGTAGGGCGCGTTCAGGCGTTCGGGCGCGAGTTGCCGGTCGATCAGCAGCACGTGCGGCGTCTTGTGCGCGGCGCGCGCGAGCGCTTCGTCGACGAGCGGCGTGTAGTCGATCACCTTGCCGCCGCGCGCGCCGGCGTCGGCGGTGACGATCAGGGCGGGTCTGGCGTCGTCGATGCGGGTGGCGAGGTTCGGCGCCGCAAAGCCGCCGAACACGACCGAGTGAATCGCGCCGAGGCGTGCGCACGCGAGCATCGCGAACAGCGCCTCGGGGATCATCGGCAGATAGATCAGCACGACGTCGCCGCGCTTGACGCCGAGCGAGCGCATGACCGCGGCCATGCGGTTGATTTCCGCGTACAGCTCGGCGTAGGTGTAGTGCCGCTCGATGCCGGTTTCCGTCGATACGTAGACGAGCGCGTTCTGCTGCGCGCGCTCGGCGAGATGCCGGTCGACCGCGTTGTGGCACAGATTCGTGCGGCCGCCGACGAACCAGCGCGCGAACGGTGGATTCGAGCGGTCGAGCACGCTGTCGAACGGCGTGTGCCAGTGGATGCGCTTCGCTTCGTCGCCCCAGAAAGCCTCGGGGTTCTCGATCGAGCGGCGGTGGAAATCGCGGTAGCGGGTCATCGGCGGCGATCCTCGTGCGGCGTGGTGGAGGGGGGCGGATGAAACAGTCGCGCAAATTCCGCGCCCGAGGGAGGCGCGGGTGTCCGCATCAGCATAGACAGGCATCGTGGAGTGGGTAATGCGGGTTGACCATGAGGGGCGGGCGCGTGCGTGAGCTGCGGGCGGGAGTGATGGGGTTTGCGGGGCGCGGGGCGGTTGTGTGGTGCAGCTCGCCGCCTGTCTGGTTCGGCTTGCTCCGGCTGAGCTGCAGAATCATCCGTCGCCCATATCTTATTCGGTCGTTGCCTGGTAATTTACGGGCCTTGCCGGTACAGGTGCTGTGAATCGAACCGATTGTCTCAGGCAGTTTCTATTTCGGCCCGGTCATCTTTTTCGTTTCAAATGAGAGGTTTGCATGTCTGATCGATATGCCGCTGAGCACGGTATTCCGACTGGCCCTGTTTGCGCCAGATCGCAACTATCCCTTGACTTTAGCGGTCGCTTTCTGACTATGAATGGTCCCGTTTTTCGGACTTATGCGGCATCGTCGGGCAGCGTGGCTGACAGACGAAGTTTTGATTACTCGCCGGCTCGCCAGCGTGAGCACAATACGGGCCCTATTGTACGGACGGGGTGGTTTTTTTATTCACGGCGGCACACATGCAGGTAGCGCTGGGTGCATCAACCTGCACATCGAAAGGGAGGCATTTGCGAGGGATCTGAATGAGTGGGTCGCGTCGTCGCCGGACTGCTACATCCCGCTAACCGTCAGGTACTGACATGTCGAAAATCCCGGTTGCGCGTCTTCTGACGGGCGCTATTCTGTTTGCCTTCGTCGCTGCAGTTGTTGCGTTTAATCTCGTGAACCTGAACGAAGCATATGGCAGTGGAGAACCGTACTATTCGCGCACGACAAACATGGACAAGTGGAGCGATCCGCTTCCCGTTCTCGCTGTCGTTGATGGCGTCGCTGTTCTCGCGGTTGCGGCATGTTTTTTTCTGTGGAGACGTGCTTCGAGAACTATGCGTTGAACGTCGCGTCGGAAGGCTTGGTGCTTCACCTATGCTAACAAGCAGGCGAAGTACTGGAGCGGGTAAGGCTGACGCCGGCAGGCAAGCCATCGCAGGAGCAGGTTAGGCGAAAACCCGCATGCCGCATTCGTTGTGCTCTTAGGGATTGAGAAATTTTTCTAGCTGTTTGATTCGGTCCTGAGTAGCTCCTTTCATGCAGTCCCAAAAGTAAATGTAGCGCGCGGATGCTTCGCCCATTGCATAGACATAGGCGTAACAGTAACTATCGCGATACTTTATCCAATTATCCTGTGCGCTGATGAAAGCAGGTTCGGCGAGAGGATCGCCGGATGCCCTCGATTCTTTATCGATTTCCTTTATTTCCTTCAGAACCTGCGAGTACCTCGAACTGAACTCCGAGTTCAGATGTTCGAAGTCTCGCTGTTCGCATGCGGCGATATCGTCATTGGAAGCATGCTTGGCTGTCTGGCAGAAGTGGTCGATCTCTTTGGGTATATTCCCAGTGAAATGGATCGACGACGAAGGAAATTTTTCATAATCAAAGGGCACCGAATAAACGGTTTTCCCATAGGCGAATGAGCCAAAAGTCAGTAAGAAAATAACGTGTGCTGAAATTAGCGTAGCCAAATAGCGGGTTCCCAAACCCCGAATTCTTTTGCTCGCGTGTATTTTTGTTTGTGCCGTCGCGTGGACAGTGATCGGGCTCATTCGCGACCTTCATGTAGTGTGCATTGCGTCTTGCGATCCTAAACGGGGACCACCTCTAACTCTCCTCGGCGTTAAAGCAAACGTGCCTCCAATACAGTCGGATAACTCTGAAATTTGCTCGCGGATCTTGCAACGCGGATAAGCGCTTCGGGACCCATACCCTCAAGACATCACCCATCCCGACCGTTCCAAAAGAAAAAGGCGCCCCAAGGCGCCTTTTCCCCGCATGCAACCGCATGCAGCATCCACTCAAACCATCACGCTTTCGCGCGCTTCCCCTCGATATCCGGCAGCAGCACCGTCAGCACGCCGATCAGCGGCAGGAACGAGCAGACCTTGTAGACGAACGCGATGCTCGTCGCGTCGGCGAGCTGGCCGAGCACGGCTGCACCGACTCCGCCCAGGCCGAACGCGAAGCCGAAGAACAGCCCCGCGACCATGCCGACCTTGCCGGGAATCAGTTCCTGCGCGTAGACGAGGATCGCCGAGAACGCCGAGGCCAGCACCACGCCGATCACGACCGTCAGCACGCCGGTCCAGAACAGGTTCGCGTACGGCAGCAGCAGCGTGAACGGCGCGACGCCGAGGATCGACACCCAGATCACGTACTTGCGGCCGATCTTGTCGCCGATCGGCCCGCCGATCACCGTGCCCGCCGCGACCGCCGCGAGGAACACGAACAGATGGATCTGTGCGGCCTGCACCGACAGATGGAACCGGTCGATCAGATAGAACGTGAAGTAGCTGTTGATGCTCGCGAGGTAGAAGTATTTCGAGAACACGAGCAGCACCAGCACGCTCATCGCCATGACGATCTTGTTGCGCGGCAGCGTCGCGTGGGTCGCCTGGCCGCGCGCTTTCTTGACCGACGGATGACGCTTGTACCAGCGCCCGATCTGCGTGAGCACGACGATCGCGACGAGCGCCGCCGCCGAGAACCACGCAATGCTGCCCTGGCCGTGCGGATACACGATCAGCGCGGCGAGCAGCGGTCCGAGCGACGAACCCGCGTTGCCGCCGACCTGGAACAGCGACTGCGCGAGCCCGTGGCGGCCGCCCGAGGCCATGCGCGCGACCCGCGACGATTCCGGATGGAACACCGACGAGCCGCAGCCGACCAGCGCGGCGGCGATGAGCAGCATGCCGAAGCTCGACGCGACCGACATCAGCAGCAGGCCGGCGAGCGTGAAGCCCATGCCGACCGGCAGCGAATACGGCTTCGGATGCTTGTCGGTATAGCTGCCGACGAGCGGCTGCAGCAGCGACGCCGTGATCTGGTAAGTCAGCGTGATGAGGCCGATCTGCCCGAACGACAGCGAGAAGTTCTCCTTGAACATCGGGTAGATCGCGAGAATCAACGACTGGATCATGTCGTTGAGCAGGTGCGAGAAGCTGATCGCGCCGAGCACGGAGTAAACCGTGCGCTGGACTTTGGCGACGGCCGGCGCAGCGGCAGAGGGGGAAGGGGGCGCGCCGGCGAGGGCGTTTTTATCGAGGCTCGTTTCCATACGCTAGATGAAGGAGATCAAGGCACACAGTGAAGGTGAGAAACCGGCGGCCGACGCGTGCGGGGCCTGGCGTGTGCTCTTCATGCCCCCTTCATGCTCCCTTTTGTCGTCTTCAGGGTTTTTTTGCGGTCTTTGTCGGTGTCTCACGCGAAATCCGCGGCGTGGGGCCGCGTCAACCAATGTTTGTAAGCATGGGTCGAAGTGTAATGTGGCTTGAGCGAATTGTGCGGACAAGTTTTGTCGCGAATCGGACGCACAAGCGAAGGCGGCAGGCGATTCGGGTTTCGATTCGCCTGCCGCCCTCGCTGCTTTCCGACGCTGCTTGATGTTCCCCTGCGCTCCCCGCCGCCCCGCGGCGGCCCGATCAACTCGCCTTGCGCGTCGCCGGCCGCACGATCACCGTGCAGGTCGTGCCCGCGGCCAGCATCACGTCGTCGGGCACGGAATCGATCTTCACGCGCACCGGCACGCGTTGCGCGAGGCGCACCCAGTTGAAGGTCGGGTTCACGTCGGCGAGCAGTTCATGGCTTTGCGGATTGTCGCGGTCGTAGATGCCGCGCGAGATGCTTTCCACGTGGCCTTGCAGCGTGCCGCCGCTCATCAGCTTCACTTCGGCCTTGTCGCCGATGCGCACGTGCGGCAGCTTGGTTTCCTCGAAGTAGCCGTAGACCCAGAACGAATGGCTGTCGACGATCGCGAGCTTGGCGGCGCCCGCGGTCGCGTAGTCGCCACGGAACACGCTGAGGTTCGTCACGTAGCCGTCGACCGGCGAGACGACGCGCGTGCGTTCGAGATTCAGCTTCGCGGCGTCGAGCGCGGCGAGCGCCTGCTGGTAGGCGGCCTCGGCGGCCGACGCCGTATGCGTCGCGTTTTCGCGGTTTTCCTTCGACACCACGAGCGCATCCATGTCGGCGCGCCGTTGCGCGTCGTCGCGCCTCATCTGCAATTCGGCCTTGCGTGCGGCAACCGCCGCCTGCGCCTGCTCGACGGCGATCTGGTAGTGCGACGGATCGATCTGCATCAGCAGGTCGCCCTTCTTCACGAGCTGGTTGTCCTTGACCGGCAGATCGACGATCGCGCCCGACACGTCGGGCGCGACGTTGACGATCTCGGCGCGCACGCGCCCGTCGCGGGTCCACGGTTCGTCCATGTAATGGACCCACAGCACGCGGCCAATCAGGATCGCGACGATAAAAATGACGGCTGTCGCGACGAAGCCCACAAGATTTCGGATGGTCATGATTCGACTCTGATCAACGATAAACGGCGAGGCCGAGAAGGCCGCACACGGACACGAGCAAGCTGGCCCGGAACAGGGAGGGGTGCCACACCACGCGATAGAGGCCCGTATAGGCGAGCACGCGGTCGAGCACCCAGGTCAACGCGGAGCCCGCGATAAAAAGCAGCACGATGGCCGGCACGTAGGCATCGAGTACGGCGATATCACGTGGCATGAGGAGCTCCTTCTTCTGACGCGCCGCTCGCCCCATGCCGTGCGCCGATCGCCGAGGCGAGCGGCGACTGCGGATCGAGCAGCGCGGTACGGATGAAATGCAGTTGACTGAGAATGCGCAGCAATTGGTGGCGTTCTTCGCGCGTCGGCGTGAAGCGGCTCATCATCTGCTGCACTTCGGCGATCGCGTCGGCGGTTGCAGCGAGCGCGCGCTCGAAGCGGTCTTCGCGCGGCCGCTCGAAGAGCTCGTTCAAGGCCTCGAGCAGGCCGCGCAGCGCGACGCGCCACGGCGTCGAGCGGTCATGGCGCGGCTCGGCCGGCAGCGCCGCCACTTCGCCGCGCAGATCGATCACCGCGTTGCCGACTTCGAGCACCGAGAACAGCCAGCGCAGCGTGTCGCGCTTCGTTTCAGGCTCGTTCGGCGAGAGCGCGTTGATCTGGCACATCAGATCGCGCGCGCCGCTCTCGAAGCGCGAACGCACGTGGCGCATGCCCGCACTGCCGGCGAGCACGACCTGGCGGCGCAGATCGACGAGCAGGCGGTTGCGCAGCCATGGCGTCGACGGCGGCAGCAGCACCGCGAACGCAACCGACGACACGAGCATCGACAGCACGAGCGCGAGCGCGTCGTTCATGAACGCGCTCGGGTCGTAGTGCATGACGTTGTCCGGGCCGGCGAGAAAGCAGAAGAAGATGCAGTAGCCCACGCCGTAGCCCGCGAGCGCCGGGCGCGTGGTCATGAACACGCCGAGCAGCAGGAACGGCGTGAGCGCGGCGCACAGCAGCGCGAAGCCGTCGATGTGCGGATACACGCCGAATACCGCGATCATGCCCATCAGCGTCGCGAGCACGGTGCCGCCGGCCATCTGGAACGCGGAGCGCTTCGGGTCCGGCGTCGATGCCACGAGCGCGCTGGTGGTCGCCGCGTTCAGCGTCAGCGTCGCACCGCTCGGCCACGCGGTCGCGATCCAGAACGCGCCGACCACGACCATCACGATTGCGGCACGCAGACCGGCGACGCCCGCCGCGATCGCGTTGGTCTTCGGCTCGTAGCGCTCGATCCAGCGTTCGCGCTCGTGCGTGTCGACCACCAGCGAGGCGTAGGTGGCCGCGTAGGCGTGCAGATCGTCGATGAAGCGGTAGAGCAGTTCGGCGGCGGTGTCGAAGTCGAGCAGCGGCGCGTCGGGCTGCGTTTCCAGTTCGCCGCGCGTCGCGCGCACGCGCTTCGGCAGTTCGGCCTTGTAGGTCTCGAGCTGGGCCGCGGCGTGCGCGGCATCGGTCGCGGTGAGCACCGGCTCGCCCGACTTCGCGAGCAGCGGCGCGATCTCCCTGAAGTACGGCTCGAGCGCCGCGATCGCGATCGCGGCGCCCGGCGTGCCGCTCGCGTGCAGACGGTTCATCAGCTGATGCAGCGCGTGAAAGCGCGTCGAGGCGGTCATGAACTCGCTGTTCAGACGCGCGAGCCGGCCGCCGCGCATGCGCGAGTAGTGCCCCTCGAATACGGCGATGCTGCGCGCCGCCTCGAAGCCGACGATATCGGCGACGAAGCGCGCATTGGTCGCCTCGATCTGCGCGCGGTCGTTGCGCCCGGCGAGCGACGCCGACACGTAGTCGACGAAGGCCGAGAAACGCGCGCGCACGGTGCTGCGCATCTGCAGGCCGGCGAACTGCGGGAACACGAGGCCGCTGACCGCGCCCGCGCAGACGATGCCGACCACGACTTCGACGACCCGCGTGAGCGCGCTGAGGAACGCGCCGTCCGGGTGCTGCGAGGCGGGAATGCCGATCAGCGAGGCCGTGTAGCCGGCCAGCACGAAGCCGTACGAGCGGAAGTTGCGGTTGCGCGCGGCGCCCGCGGTGCAGATGCCGATCCAGATCGCCGTCGAGAGGATGAACAGTTCGGGCTGCTGCGCGAACAGGCCGATCAGCGCGAGCATCACGACGAGACCGACGAGCGTGCCGCAGATCCGGTAGAAGCTCTTCGCGAACACCGCGCCGCTTTGCGGCTGCATCACGATGAACACGGTGGTCATTGCGGTGCGCGGCTGCGGCAGGTCGAGTTTCATCGCGATGCCGAGCGCGAGAAAGCACGCGGCGAGCGCCTTGAACATGTAGATCCACGTGAGGCCGTCGGTGCGCGCCCAGTCGGCGGCCGCCGCGTACCACGCGGCGAGCGAGGCCGGGCGGGCGGTGGTGGGAGAGGTGGACATGGCCTTTCTCACTCGGCCGCGCGCGCGTGAGCCGCGCGCGTGGTGACGGCGGCGGGAGCATGGGTGGCGCTGAGGCTGGCTGCGTGGTTTGCCGCAGCCGTTGGTTGGGCTGCTGGTGTCGTTGCCTGTGCCGCCGCTTGCGTTACTGCTTGCGTCGCTGCCTTCGCATCCGTCCCGGCGCCGGTGCTCTTTGCGGCGTCGCTCTTGCCTTTACCCTTGCCGTGCGCCGGCAGCGTCTCGCTGTCCTGCGGACCATCGGCCGGCTCGTCGAGTCCTCCGCCGAGCGCGGTCATCAGCGACGCATGCGCGCCGAGGCGCTCGGCCTCGATCGTCGCGACGCCTTCCTGTGCGCGCAGCAACTGGCTTTGCGCGACCAGCACGTTCAGATAATCGGTCAGGCCGCGCCGGTAGCCCTCGCGCGACAGCTCGTAGTTCTTGCGGGCCGCGGCAACCGAGCGGTCGGCATCGTCGGCCTGGGTCGCGAGCGAACGCATGCGGATCACCTGGTCGGAGATGTCCTTCAGCGCGCCCACGATCGACTGGTTGTAGCGCTCGACCGCTTCGTCGTAGCCCGCCGAGGCCGCGCCGAGCTGCGAGCGCAGCCGGCCGCCGTCGAAGATCGGCAGCGACAGCGCCGGCCCCACGCTCCAGCTATGCGACGGATTCTTCAGGAACTGGAACAGCGGCCCCATGGCCGCGTAGCCGCCGATCGACGCAAGCAGGTCGATGTCCGGATAGAAGTCGGCCTTGGCGACGTCGATGCCGCGAGCCTGCGCGGCGACGGTCCAGCGCGCCGCGACGACGTCGGGCCGGTGGCCGATCAGGTCGGCGGGCAGCGCGGCCGGCAGACCGGCGGGCGCCGCGCCCAGCGCGAGCGTCGGGCGCGTGATCGCATCGCCCGCGCCCGGACCCTTGCCCGCGAGCGCGGCCAGCTGATTGCGGCCGAGCGCGATCTTTTCCTCGAGTTCGTCGATGCGGCGCTCGTACTCGGGCATCGGCGTCTCGGCCTGGCTCACTTCGAGCTGCGTGCCGATGCCGCCCTTGAGACGCCGGTTCGCGAGGTCGACGATTTGCTGCTGTTGCTGCAGCGTTGCCCTGGCGATATCGAGCAGCGCGTAATTCATCGACATCTCGATATAGGTGCGCACGACGTTGGCCTGCAGTTCGAGCTGCGCGGCGCGCGCGTCGGCGGCACTCGCGTGGGCGAGGTCGAGCGCGCGCTCGGCGGCGTTCCTGTCCTTGCCCCAAAGGTCGAGGTGATAGGCGAGGGCGAGCGTGCCGGTGTTGTTCCACGACTGCTCGCCCGCGAGCGGCCCCGGACCGTAGAACACGTTGTCGGCCCACCGCTGACGCTGGATCGACAGGCTGCCGTTGACCTGCGGCGCGAGCGCCGCGCGCGCGACGCCGGCCATCGATGCCGCCTCGCGCACGCGCGCCTGCGCGACCGCGAGGCTCGGGTTGCCGGCCTGCGCGTCGGCGATCCACAGGTTCAGCTGCGGATCTTGATAGGCACGCCACCAGTCGGCGGCGGGCCACTGCGCGTCGGCATTCGCGGCGCGGATCGCGTTGCCCGCGTCGAGCGATGCCGGGGCGACCGCGCTCGCCTGCGGTGCGATGCCTCCGGTACTTGCGCATCCCGCGATTGTTATTAAGATCGTAAGAACCGCGGCTGCGGCGATCCCTCTGGGTACCGGAGACTGCACGATTTCCTCCAAAATTGACTATAGAACCTTGTGCGCAATTATATTTTTTGATTGATTGGGGAATAACCGGTAAAGGTGCAAGGCATCGTTGCGCTACATGAGACAATTGCCTTTGCGGATCGTGTAACAATCGCGGCCAATTAACCGGCATTGTTCGGCGCTGCCTTGCAGCGGGCCGGAACGGATGCCGGGGCGTCTATTCCGGGGCGGCGGCCGAAGCGCCGCTCACGCCGGATCGACAGAGGGGGGAGGAGTATGGACACGCTTCAAAACATGCGCGTATTCGTCCGCGTCGTCGAGGCGGGCAGCTTCACGGGCGCCGCGCAGCATTTGAATACGACGACGGCCTACGCGTCGCGCGCGGTCTCCGATCTGGAAACGCATCTGCGCACGCGGCTCCTGAACCGCACGACGCGCCGCATCGCGCTGACCGAGGCCGGCGAGCGCTATCTGCAACGCTGCGAGCAGATTCTCGCGTATGTGGATCAGGCCGAGGCCGAGGCCAGCGACGCGCACGCGCGCCCGTCCGGCAAGCTCAAGGTTCACGCGATGACGAGCTTCGGCCAGCACTACGTGGTGCCGGCCGTGGGGCGTTATCAGGAGCGCTACCCGGACGTGCATATCGAGCTGACGCTCGCGCAGCGCATGCCCGATCTGCTCGACGAGGGCTTCGACGTGTCGTTGACGCTCGCGACCGGCCTGCCCGATTCGGGCCTCGTGTCGCAGCGCCTCGGCAGCGCGTTCAGCATCGTGTGCGCGTCGCCCGCGTATCTGGAACAGCATGGCGTGCCGCAAACGCCGGCGGACCTGGCGCGCCATACGTGCCTGCAAATGATCGCGCCGGTGTTTCCGCCCGACAAATGGACCTTCGACGGTCCGAACGGCGAGGAAACCGTGGCGCTCGGCACGACCCCGTTCCAGGTGAACGTGGCCGAGGCGATGGTCGTGGCCGTTCGCCAGGGCATGGGCATCGGCCTGATTCCGATCTATTCGGCGATCAGCGGTTTGCGCAGCGGCGACCTCGTGTGGTTGTTGCCCGAATACACGTCGCAGGAAATGAACCTGTATGCGCTGTATCCGTCGCGGCAGTATCTCGACGCGAAGATTCGCACGTGGGTCGAATTCCTGCGCGACGAATTGCCGGCGACGCTCGCCGCCGATCACGCGGAGTTGCGGAAGTTCGCGCGTTCGTGAGAGGGCGCCGCGCCCTGAGCGCTTCTCGCGCATGCGCGCGCCCTGCCTGATGTAGGGGAACGGCGGGGCGCCGCGTGGCGTGACAGCCTGTTACATACGCGCTGCGCCGCAACACTTCCTTACTTTTCGCGCGCGGGTGATTTGCTAACGTGTGGTTCACGCGCCGCCGCTCTTGCAGCAGGCGCTGGATTCGCCGCCGTTCGGCACCTCGCAACCACTGAAGGACGACAAATTCATGGATACGCACCTGATGATCGGCGTGGCCGTCATGTTTGGACTGATCGGCATCGCGGCATCGCGCGATCTGCTGCGCCGCATGCGCGAACAGCAGCCGCAACTCGTGCCGGTCGAGATCGAACCGCAGGATGCGCAGCGCCAGCGTCGCGAGCATTGAACGCTTGAACCAGGCCGCGCGGTTCGGCGCATCCGCGCGCCGGATTTCAACCCGCGCTGTCAAGCGCCGATTTCAACCACCGATTTCAATCACCTTATCCCACGCAAACTGCGGATTCTCCCACTGCCCGTTGCGCCGGTCGAAATAGCCGCGCGGATTGCACACGACGCGCGTGCCGCCCACCGTATAGTCGAACGACGTATGCGTGTGGCCGTGAATCCATAGCGCGACCGGCGCGCGCACGAGTTCCGGCAAATGATTGACGAAGCCCGCCGAGACGCGGTCCTCGGCATAGCGCCCGGCGAGACTCAGCCGATGCGGCGCATGATGCGTGACCACGATCGTCTTGCCGGCGAACGGCTTCGCCAGTTCGGTTTCGAGCCACGCGCGCGACCGCCGGTGCAGCGCGAGCGAGTCGGCCGGCGTGAAGTCGCGCGCGGCGTCGTGCGTGTCGTGCGGCCAGTTCATCTGGATCAGCCCGCGATAGTCGAGCATCACGCGGCGCGCGGCCTCGATCGACTCTTCGATTGCCTCGGGTGTCGCGCCGTATAGCG
Source organism: Paraburkholderia sp. Cy-641 (assembly GCF_011752945.1). NCBI lineage: Bacteria > Pseudomonadati > Pseudomonadota > Betaproteobacteria > Burkholderiales > Burkholderiaceae > Paraburkholderia > Paraburkholderia sp. Cy-641. Next base: position 12,196 of record NZ_VWWM01000020.1, on the reverse strand, counting down.
CGAAGTCGGTCCACAGCGTCGTGCCGAGCACGCGCCAGCGGCCTTGCGGGTCGACGAGCGCGGCGTTGTTCAGCACGTGCACGTTGTCGACCTGCGCGGCCGCGTCGATGAGCGCGCTTTCGAGCGCGCCGAATTCACCGCCGTAGTACTCGTGGTTGCCGGGTACGTAGACGACCGGCACCGTGTCGTCGAAGGTTTGCGCGGCCCAGCGCGGACCGGCCGCATGGTTGTGGATGTCGCCGGCCAGCACGATGAGGTCCGCATGCGCATGCGGAACCAGTTCGGGTTCGTCGTTTTCCAGATGCAGATCGGACAGCACGCGAATCTTCACGGACGCGACTCCTGCAAGCGCCTGCGCACCGGAGCGTGCAGGCTTCGAACCCTAGCGTAGCACCTTACCCGGGTTCATCAGATTGAGCGGATCGAGCGCCTGTTTCACCGCGCGCATCATCCGCACCTCGACGTCCTGCTTGTAGTGCGCCGCCTCGTCGATCTTCAACTGGCCGAGCCCGTGCTCCGCACTGATGCTGCCGCGATGCGCGTGCACGCTGTCGTAGACGATCCGGTTGATCGGGCTCTGGTATTCCTGCAGAAACGCCTTCGCGTCGAGGCCCTCGGGCGCCTGCACGTTGTAGTGCAGATTGCCGTCGCCGAGATGGCCGAACGTGACCATGCGCGCGCCCGGCGCGGCCTCGGCGATGGCGGCGTCGGTCGCCTCGATGAAGTGGCCGATGCGCGAGATCGGCACCGCGATGTCGTGCTTGATGTTCAGCCCTTCCTCGGCCTGGGCGAGCGGAATGTGCTCACGTAGATTCCAGAACGCGCGCGACTGCGCGAGGTTTTCCGCGACCACCGCATCTTCGACGAGACCCTGTTCGAGCGCCGTTTCCATCAGCCCCTCGAATAGCGTGCGCGCGTGTTCCTCGCTCTCGCTGTCCGACAGTTCGAGCAGCACGACCTGCGCGTGCGGTTCGGCGAACGGATAGCGCATCTGCTCGAAATGCCGGCCGACGAGACGCAGGCAGAAATCCGACATCAGTTCGAAACCGGTCAGAAGCGGCCCGGCGACGCTTTGCGTGAGCGCGAGAAAATCGAGCGCCGCATGAGGAGAGGCGAGCGCGGCGAGCGCGGTCACGCGCGCGGCCGGCTGCGGATGCAGCTTCAGCACCGCCGCGGTGATGATGCCGAGCGTGCCTTCCGCGCCGATGAACAGATCGCGCAGATCGTAGCCGGTGTTGTCCTTGCGCAGGCCGCGCAGACCGTCCCACAGCTCGCCTTGCGGCGTCACGACTTCGAGGCCGAGGCACAGCTCGCGCGTGTTGCCGTAGCGCAGCACGCCGGTGCCGCCCGCGTTGGTCGACAGATTGCCGCCGATCGTACAACTGCCTTCGGCGGCAAGGCTCAGCGGAAACAGACGTCCGGCCGCTTCGGCGTGCTTGTGCACCTCGGCGAGGATCACGCCGGCTTCGACGGTGATCGTGTTGTTGTGCGGATCGATGTCGCGCACGCGGTTGAGCCGCCGCAGGCTGAGGACCGCCTGCGCGCCGCTCGCGTCGGGCGTTGCGCCGCCGGCGAGCCCGGTGTTGCCGCCTTGCGGCACGAGCGCGATGCGATGCTCGGCGGCGAGTTTCACGAGCGCCGCGACTTCCGCGGAGGTGGCCGGGCACAGTACCGCGCACGCGGCGCCCGTGTAGCGGCGGCGCCAGTCGGTGAGATAGGGCGCGGTGTCGTGCGGGTCGGTCAGGACGTGGGCCGCGCCGATGGCGTCGCGGCAGGCGGTGAGAAAGTCGGTCGGGGTCATGGGGGCAGCTCGGTCAGGTTGAGGTGCGGGGCGTGGGACAAGTCGTTCGGGGCGGTCTGCTCAGTCATGCCGGGTTTCGCTGCCAGCGGTGCCGTTGGCCGCCTCGGCGGCCGCCTGCTTCGCCCGCCGTTTCGCCGCGCGCTTGAACGGTCCGACATACGCGAGTGTGCTCGCAAAAAAAATCACCGCGAGCACGGCTTGCAGCCAGCCGAGACGCGCGCTGAGTCCGTGATCGCTCCAGCCGCGCACGACACCTTCGGCGAAATACAGCAGGATCAGCATCGACGCCCATTGCAGCGTATAAAGCCGGCGCCGCCACACGCCCGGCAACGCGGACAGCAACGGCAACGCCTTGAGCACGAGCAGCGAGCCGCCCGGACGCAGCGGCGCGAGCCACCCTTCCCAGGTGACGGCCAGCGCGATCATCGCGACGAGCGTGACAGCGGCGACGCGCGCGGCGGTGGTTTTCGGCTGCACGGGCACGGCGGTGGCGTGCAACGAGGCGCCGGCCGCGAGGGGAGCGTGCGGCGCCTGCGCTGCGTGCGGTGCATTCGCGGCGTGGCTGGGCGGGTTCGCGGCCCGGGATTCGGCACGGTGCGCATGCGTGGCTCGACGGCTATCCTCGCGCTCGGCTGGCTGCAGATCGGGATCGTTCACGGCTTTTCGCTCACGCTTGGTTGCTCGCTTGATTGCCTGCTTGTTCGCTCGCTCGCTCGTTTATCTGGCTACCTGGCTACCCAGTCAGTCACTCGCTCACGGTCTTTCGGTCAGCGACGCCGCCGTGCGCGCGACGCGTGCGCCGAGCGCCATCGCGAGCGTTTTCTCGTCGGCGGAGATGCCTTGCCCGGCCGTGCCTGCGCGCGCGAAATGCGATGCGCCGTAGGGCGTGCCGCCGGTTTGCGTGGTCGAGAGCGCGCTCTCGGTGTACGGAATGCCGACGAGCAGCATGCCGTGATGCAGGAGCGGCAGCATCATCGAGAGCAGTGTGGATTCCTGGCCGCCGTGCAGGCTGCCGGTCGACGTGAACACGCAGGCCGGCTTGCCGGCGAGCGCGCCCGAGAGCCACTGCGGCGTGGTGCCGTCGAGAAAATATTTGAGCGCGGCCGCCATGTTGCCGAAGCGGGTCGGCGAGCCGAGCGCGAGGCCCGCGCATTCCTCGAGGTCGCGCAGCTCGACGTAGGGCGGCCCTTCGGCGGGGATGTCCGGCTCGCTCGCCTCGCAGACCGTGGAAACCGCCGGCACGGTGCGCACGCGCGCCTGCATGCCGGGAACGCTGTCGACGCCGTACGCAATCGCGAGCGCAAGTTCGCGTGTGGCGCCATGACGGCTGTAATAAAGCACGAGAATGTCTTTCATAGGCCTCATCGGTGAACGGGTATTATAGGGGCTCGGTCCGCTGCACAGGCCGCTCATGGCCATTCGGCCAGGTGCGTTCGGCCTCGCGCCGCGTGCGGTCCGCGCAGTCCCGCGGTAGTGGTTTATCTGGCGGTTCAGTCAGCAAGGAGGCAGGTTTGTTGTCCAGGGTGCGTTTCGATCTCGACACGCTCAGGCGGCTCGCGCAGTTTGCCGCGCAACGCATCGGCGAGGACCGGATTCCGCAGGTCGCGGGCAGCCTGACGTTCACGACCATGCTCGCGCTCGTGCCGCTCGCCACGGTGGCGTTCGCGCTGTTCACCGCGTTTCCCATCTTCAGTTCGTTCCAGGCGTCGCTGCAGTTTTTTCTCGCCGACCACCTGATGCCCGCGCAGCTGAACGACCAGATTTTCAAGTATCTGAACCAGTTCGCCTCGAAGGCCAAGGGGCTGACGACGATCGGCATGATCATCCTGTTCGTCACCGCGGTCATGACGATGATGACCGTCGAATCGGCGTTCAACGTGATCTGGCGCGTGCGCAAGGCGCGGCCCGTCGCGCAGCGCGTGCTGGTCTACTGGGCGATCATCACGCTCGGGCCGATCCTGATCGGCGTGAGCCTGTCCATTTCGTCGTATCTGTTCACGCAATCGATGTCGTTCTCGGCCGCGCAGCGCATCACGCCGCTGATCGAATGGGCGCTCGCGGGCGCCGCGCTGCCGCTCACCGCGCTCGCGTTCACGATTCTTTACGTTTATCTGCCGAACTGCCGTGTCGAATGGCGCGACGCGGTGATCGGCGGCGTCATTGCGGCGGTCGCCTTCGAACTCGGCAAGCGCGGTTTCGGCTATTACGTGCGCCGCATTCCGACCTATACCGCGGTATATGGCGCGTTCGCCGCCGTGCCGCTGTTCCTGCTGTGGATGTACCTGTGCTGGTTCATTACGCTCACGGGCGCGATGATCTCGTCGGCCTTGCCGGCGATCCGCATCGGCCAGTTTCACCGGCCCGTTTTCAACGGCAGCAATCTGTTCGATTCGCTCGAACTGCTCGCGCGGCTCTCGGAGGCGCGCGAGGCCGGCAAGCCGGGCTACACGATGCCCGAGCTCGCGCGCATGCTTCGCCGCGATATGGACACGACGCTGATGCTGCTGCAGCGGCTCGAGGAGATCGAGTGGATCGCGCGCCTGCAGGAAGACCGGGCCGGGCCGCACTACGTGCTGGTCGTGAACCCGGCACAGGCCACGGTGCAGCGGCTCTTCGATCTGTTCGTGATCGACCGCGCGGAACTCACGTATCAGCTCGAACTCGAGTCGACGCGCGTGGACAGCGAGATGCTGCTGGCGGCGCTCGATAACGACAGGCTGAAGCTCACGCTCGCCGCGCTGCTGGCGGCACGCGCGGCCACAAGGTCGGCCCGGGCAGCGGGAAGCGCGCGCGAGGCGGCTTCGCTGCCGCATCCGGCGGCGTGAGGTTGCGGTTCGCAGCGGTGGGTTTCTGCCGCAACGACGGCTCGAAGCCACAACACGCAATTGCAGCACGCAACTACAGCGAGATTTTCCCCACGCAGATGTCCTTGAACATCACCCAGTCTCCCATCAGGCTGTAGAGCGGATGGCGGAAGGTGGCCGGCTTGTTCTTCTCGAAGAAGAAATGGCCGATCCACGCAAAGCCGTAGCCGCAGATCACCGCCGCAGGCAGCCATAGCCAGTCGCCGGTGGCGAGCGCCATGGCGAGGCAGCCGATCACGCCAAGCGAGCCGACGAAGTGCAGCCGCCGCGAGACCGGGTTGCGATGCTCGCTGAGGTAGTACGGGTAAAACTCCGCGAAATTCGCGAAGTGATCGGTGTGCGCTGTATGAGCCATGGTGGCCTCCGGATAGAACGCAGCTTATGGATGCAGCCCGATTACCGGCCCGTTGCCCGTGGTTGCCCGCCGTTGCCGCGAGGAGGTTTTGCCGCGCGTCGGCGTGGTGTTATCGGACATGGACTGAAAAAGACTGGCTTCGAACATTTTCCGGCTGTCGCGCGTCGCGTGCAACCTGGCCATTCGGCCGATGGCAGGGCGCGTTTGGCTCCGGTATCTTGACCATTCGCGACGACTTCCTCTGCGACACCGCGACACCTAGCGCGGCGCTCGCGCAGCGAAGCTGAACAGCGCATCGAGCGTTGCGTCGGGCTGCTCGGTCATCAAGGCGTGGCCCGCGTCGAGCGTGATCGTGTCGATCGGCGTGCCGGCCTGCGCGAGCGCGCCGGCGATTGCCTGCGCGGCGCGCGGCGGCGTCATCGCATCGCGCCGGCCGACGATCAGCCGCGTCGCGCAGCGCACCTGAGCCGCGCGGGCGAGGCCGTCGGCGTAGGTGTGGCAGGCGGTGAAGTCGGTATGGAACAGGTGCGGTTCGCCGCTCGCCGAAACGTGTTCCATGAGCCGCTGGTTCATGCCGTGCAGCCAGAAGCCCGGGCCCGGGCAGGACGGCTTGGCCGCCAGCGTCGAGTGCGACCACTGGTTGACCATGCCGATCGCCTCGGGCTCGCGGTTGAGTGCGGCGTCGAGCAATGCGTCGGAGACGGCCATCGGCATCGCGGTCGCGAGCAGCGCGAGATGCGTCGCGCGTTCGGGGTAGCGGCCCGCGAAGTCGAGCGCGATCAGCGAGCCCATGCTGTGGCCGGCCACGAACGCACGCGCGACGCCCACGGCGTCGAGCAGCGCGGCGAGCCAGTCGGCCATCGCCGGCACGCTCGTGAGCGCGGGGCCGGCACTGCGGCGGTGGCCCGGCAGGTCGACCGCGAGCACGCCGAAGCCGTGGTGCGCGAAGTAGCGGCTTTGCAGCGCCCACACACTGTGGTCGTGTTCGGCGCCGTGAATGAACACCGCGGCGGGCAGGCTGGGGTCGAACGGTTTGCCGCCGGTATAGGCGTAGGCGGCTTGGCCCTGAACGCTGACGATCATGCGGACTCCGGGCAGGACGGGGGCGTGGCGCCAGATGGGGCGGGGGCGAGGCTTGCGGCGGCGGCGTTCTGCTGCGCGGCGTCAGCGTTGGCGCGCGGCGTCGCGGCGGCCTGCGCCCCGGCTTTCTGGGCGGCCTTCAGCGCGCGCTTGAGATCGTCGATCAGGTCGTCGGGGTCTTCGAGACCGATCGACAGGCGGATCGTGCTTTCCGTGATGCCCGCCTCGGCGAGCGCGGCGGCGTCCATGCGGAAATGTGTCGTCGAGGCCGGATGGATCACGAGCGAGCGCGCGTCGCCGACGTTCGCGAGGTGCGAGAACAGCGACAGCGCTTCGATGAACGCGCGCCCGGCCGCGCGGTCGCCGCGCAGATTGAAGCTGAACACCGCGCCGGCGCCGCGCGGCAGCAGCCGCTGCGCGAGCGCGTGATCGGGATGCGTTGGCAACTCGGGGTAAGCGACCGTTTCGACCGCGGCGTGAGCGGCGAGGAACTCGACCACGCGCCGCGTATTGGCGACGTGCCGTTCCATGCGCAGCGGCAGTGTCTCGATGCCTTGCAGCAGTTGCCACGCGGCCTGCGGATGCAGGCACGCACCGAAGTCGCGCAGACCTTCGCGGCGGGCGCGCAGCAGGAACGGCGCGACGGTGCTTTCCTCGGCGAACACCATGCCGTGAAAGCCGTCGTAGGGCTCGGTCAATTCGGGAAAGCGGCCCGAGGCGTCGAAGTCGAACGTGCCGCCGTCGACCAGCACGCCGCCGATCGTCGTGCCGTGGCCGCCGAGAAACTTGGTCGCCGAGTGATAGACGAAGTCGGCGCCGTGCTCGAAGGGCCGCAGCAGATAGGGCGTCGTGAAGGTCGAGTCGACCAGCAGCGGCACGCGGTGTGCGTGCGCGATCTGCGCGAGCGCGGCGATGTCGAGCACGTCGAGGCCCGGATTGCCGAGCGTTTCGCCGAACAGCAGGCGCGTATTGGGACGCAGCGCCGCCCGCCACGCGTCGAGGTCGCCGGGCTTGACGAAGCTCGTCTCGATGCCGAAGCGCCGCAGCGTGTAGTGCAGCAGATTGTGCGAGCCGCCGTACAGCGCGCTCGAGGCGACGATATGCGAGCCCGCGCCCATCAGCGTGACGATCGCGAGGTGGAGCGCGGCTTGGCCGCTCGCGGTGCCGATCGCGCCTGCGCCGTTTTCGAGCGCGGCCACGCGTTCCTCGAATACGGCGACGGTCGGGTTCGAAATGCGCGAGTAGACATGGCCGGCGCGCTCCATGTTGAAGAGCGCCGCGGCGTGATCGGGATCGCGAAACGAAAACGAGGTAGTCTGGTAGATAGGCGTGGCGCGCGCGCCGGTGACGGGGTCGGGCGCGGCGCCGGCGTGCAGCGCAAGCGTATCGAAACGGTTGGCGGACATCGTGGGCGGCGGGGCCACGGGCGGCCTCGCAAAGGATGAGGGTGGCCGGCCATCGTATCACCGGCGCGCGCCGTATCAAGCGCGGCTTTCCCGCGGGGCTGTCCGCGAGTCCGCCGGCCTGTGCCCGGAGGGCGGAGCGCGACGCGTTCATGCCGGCGCACGGATCCGGCATGATGCAAGCGCCGTCGCGCCAGGCCGGGCGGCCCGCTTTCCTTTTATGGGCCTTTCCGCTAGGATCGAAAAATCATTTCATGCATTGCCAGACGAGTGGTATCAGGAGATAGATCATGCGAGTCAGCGACATTCTTAAGGTCAAGGGCAACACCCTTTTTACGGTCACGCCGGATACCGCGCTGCATGAGGCCGTCAATACAATGGCCGAGCACGATATCGGCTCGCTCGTGGTGATGGAGTACGGCGATCTCGTCGGCATGCTGACGTTTCGTGAAATCATCATGACGTTGAGCAAGAATGGCGGCAGCGTCGGCACCTCCACGATCCGCAAGGTGATGGACGATCATCCGCTCACCTGCACGCCGGAAACCGACGTCAACGAAGTGCGCCGCATGATGCTCGAACACCATGTGCGTTATCTGCCGGTCATGGAGAGCCGCACGTTGATGGGCGTGATTTCGTTCTACGACGTCGCGAAGGCGGTGGTCGAAGAGCAGGGTTTCGAGAACCGCATGCTCAAGGCTTATATCCGCGACTGGCCGGAAGAACAGCAGCAGGAGCAGCAGCCGACGCGCTGATGCGTGTCGATCCGGCGTCGCGCCCGGGCTCATGCCGCGGGCGCGAATCTGCTCACAGAGCGTGCGCGCAGGCGCGCGCTTTTTTTCTGCCCGATTTTCTGCCCGGTCGCCGGACGGGCAACGCGCGATTTTCCCGCGCCCTTTCCCCAACCTCATGAACGATCGTCCCTTGCCTGCCGCCCGTCGCGCCGCTCGCGCGCATGAAGCGCACGAATCCCAGTTCCGTCTGCTGCGCCAGCGCCGTTTCGCGCCGTTTTTCTGGACGCAGTTCCTCGGCGCGATGAACGACAACGTCTTCAAGATCGGCTTCACGTCGCTCGTCACGTATCAGGCGGCGCGTTTTTCCGGCGTCGATCCGAAAACCGCGGCGTTCCTGATCTCGGCGATCTTCATTCTGCCGTTCGTGCTGTTCTCGGCCACGTCCGGCCAGATCGCCGACAAGTACGACAAGGCGAAGCTCACGCGGCTCGTCAAGAGCTTCGAGATCGTGGTGATGCTGATCGGCGGCGCGGGCTTCTGGCTGCATGCCGCGCCGCTGCTGTATCTGTGCACGTTCCTGATGGGCGTGCATTCGACCGTGTTCGGGCCGGTCAAGTACTCGTATCTGCCGCAGCATCTGTCGGAGGCGGAACTGGTCGGCGGCAACGGCATGGTCGAGATGGGCACCTTCGTCGCGATCCTGATCGGCACGATCATCGGCGGCGCGGGCGCGGGGATGGTCGGGCACGGCGCGCTGGTGCTCGCCTGCGCGTGTATCGCGATCGCGCTGGTCGGCCGCGTCGTGTCGGGCTTCGTGCCGGCCACGCCGGCGCCGCAGGCCGATCTGCGCATCAACTGGAATCCGTTCAGCGAAACGTGGCGCAACCTGAAGCTCGCGCGCGAAAACCGCACCGTGTTCCTGAGCCTGCTCGGCATTTCGTGGCTGTGGTTCATCGGCGCGACGTTTCTCGCGTCGTTCTTCAATTTCGCGAAAGACGTGCTCTCGGCCGACCCCGACGTCGTGACCGTGCTGCTCGGCACCTTCTCGATCGGCATCGGCATCGGCTCGCTGCTGTGCGAACGGCTCTCGAAGCGGCGCATCGAAATCGGCCTCGTGCCGCTCGGCTCGATCGGCATGAGCGTGTTCGCCATCGACCTCTTTTTCGCAAGCCATGCACTGCCGCCGGCCGGGCATCTGCTGAGCGTCGGCGAGTTTCTCGGCCGCTTCGCGCATTGGCGCGTGCTCGCCGACCTGTTCCTGCTCGCGCTGTTCGGCGGCCTGTACAGCGTGCCGCTTTATGCGCTGATCCAGAGCCGCAGCCAGCCGAGCCATCGCGCGCGCATTATCGCCGCGAACAATATCCTCAATTCGCTGTTCATGATCGTCTCGGCGCTGATGGCGATGGTGCTGACCTCGGCCGGCTTCAGCATTCCGGCGATCTTCCTCGTCACCGCGCTGCTGAATGTCGTGGTCGCGTGCTACATCTATTCGCTCGTGCCCGAGTTCCTGCTGCGCTTCATCGCGTGGCTGCTCGTGCACACGTTCTACCGGATCCGGCTCGTGCACGCCGAGCGGATTCCGCAAGAGGGCGCGGCCGTGCTCGTGTGCAATCACGTAAGTTTCGTCGATGCGATCGTGATCATGGCCGAGAGCCCGCGGCCGATCCGCTTCGTGATGGATCATCAGATATTCAAGTCGCCGTTCGTCGGCTGGCTGTTCCGCGATGCGAAGGCGATTCCGATCGCGCCCGCGCACGAGGACGCCGCGTTGCTCGCGCAAGCCTACGACCGTTGCGCGCAGGCGCTCGCCGAGGGCGAACTCGTGTGCATCTTCCCGGAAGGCAAGCTCACGCGTACCGGCGAGATGAATCCGTTCCGTCACGGCGTGACCGAGATCGTCAAGCGCACGCCGGCGCCGGTCATTCCGATGGCGCTGCGCGGGTTGTGGGGCAGCGTGTTTTCGCGCGCCGTCGATACGCACTGGCCGCGGCCCATCGGGAAGGGGATGATGAGCCGGCTGAGTCTCGCGGTGGGCGAGCCGATCGAGCCGGAGCAGGCGACGCCCGAACGGCTGCAGGAAATCGTGACCGAGCTGCGCGGCGCGCGGAAATAGCGCGGGGCGCGATGGCGGCGGTGGCGGTCATGATGGCGACTGTCGCGGCGGTCCTGGCTTCTTCGGCCATCCCGGTAGCCGGCCGTCTACTGTGTCGCAACCGCTCCGGCTTTTCGGCTCGCTTCCGCGCCGATCGTTCTCTCAGACCTGATCGGCGATGCCCGGTCAAGCCCGGCGGGCTGGCATAATAGCGGCTTCCCCGCATTTCTTTGGACGACGCTCATGTCCGGCAACACGCTCGGTACGCTTTTCACTGTCACGACCTTCGGCGAATCGCACGGCCCCGCTATCGGCTGCGTGATCGACGGCTGCCCCCCGGGCATGGCGCTCAACGAAGCCGATATCCAGTTCGAACTCGATCGCCGCAAGCCGGGCACGTCGCGCCACGTCACGCAGCGCCAGGAAGAAGACAAGGTCGAGATCCTGTCGGGCGTGTTCGAAGGCAAGACCACCGGCGCACCGATCGCGCTGCTGATCCGCAATACCGACCAGCGCAGCAAGGACTACGGCAACATCGCCGACACCTTCCGCCCAGGTCACGCCGACTACACCTACTGGCAGAAATACGGCATTCGCGACTATCGCGGCGGCGGCCGTTCGTCGGCGCGGCTGACGGCGCCGACAGTGGCGGCCGGCGCGGTCGCGAAGAAGTGGCTGCGCGAGAAATTCGGCACCGAAATTCGCGGCCATATGGCGGCGCTCGGCGAGATCGACGTGCCGTTCGTCGACTGGGCGCAGGTGCACGAGAATCCGTTCTTCGTGCCGAACGCCGACATCGTGCCGCAACTCGAAGCGTATATGGACGCGCTACGCAAGGACGGCGATTCGATCGGTGCGCGCATCAACGTGGTGGCGTCCGGTGTGCCGGTCGGTCTCGGCGAGCCGCTGTTCGATCGCCTCGATGCCGACATCGCGCACGCGATGATGGGCATCAACGCGGTGAAGGGCGTCGAGATCGGCGCGGGTTTCGCGAGCGTGGCGCAACGCGGCTCCGTGCATGGCGACGAGCTGACGCCGGAAGGTTTCGTCGGCAATAACGCGGGTGGTGTGCTCGGCGGTATTTCGACGGGGCAGGACATCACGGTGTCGATCGCGATCAAGCCGACGTCGAGCATCCGTACGCCGCGTCGTTCGATCGACAAGGCGGGGCAGCCAGCCATCGTCGAAACGTTCGGGCGGCATGACCCGTGCGTCGGCATTCGCGCGACGCCGATCGCCGAGTCGATGCTCGCGCTCGTGCTGATTGATCATGCGCTGCGGCATCGGGGGCAATGCGGCGATGTTTCGGTGAGCACGCCGAAGATCGCGGCGAGCGCGCCTTAACGCGGGTCCCGCTGATGCGGCGCCGTAAGCGCGTCGCGCAGCGGACTACCGTATCGACGATTTCAGGATTGAATGGATTGGCGTGTGCGACCGGGCGAGACCCGGTCGTGCACGAGCCATCGTCATAAGAGAAAACGGCGAAGGGGCAGCAAAACGCCGAAGAGAGCGTATAGACGATAGCGCGAACGCACTATCGAAACTTGCCCCCGCAACGCAGTTCTTCTGTTCCGAACAGTGCGCCGCGAAGGCAAGCCAAACATCAATCACATATTCGGGTAGTTCGGCCCGCCACCACCTTCCGGCGTGACCCACACGATGTTCTGCGTCGGGTCCTTGATGTCGCAGGTCTTGCAGTGCACGCAGTTCTGCGCATTGATCACAAGCCGCTCGTTGCCGTCATCGTTCTTGACGAATTCATACACGCCAGCGGGGCAGTAGCGCGACTCCGGACCCGCATAGGTCTGCCAGTTGACGTTGACCGGCACGGTCGGGTCTTTCAGCGTCAGATGCGCGGGCTGGTTCT